>NZ_JBHNZK010000009.1:0-187681 GCF_042464845.1 Pedobacter sp. BG31 | reverse complement strand
GATATGTACAGAATCTGCAAGACCGAATTACTAACTTCGACTTGTTTATCAGTCACTTTAAAGTTGAAAATGAAACTGGAAAGAATCTTGCAAAATTAATTGTAAATATTTAATATACTTTATATAAGTTTTTTTGAAAGATTTAATGCTTGCTTCTTCCCAAAATCGCTAAACCTCCCATTTATTTGGTTAAATTAAATACCAAATTATATTTTTTTCAGAGATTCAAAACTCAATATATCAATTATTTATATGGATTTATCTTAATAAAGACTGTCGATAACAACTCTGTTTAACTCAAAAAATATACAAAAATTCAGAATATTATTTTGAATGTTTAAATAAGATGCTGAATATCAGTATATTGAAGTGATTATTTTAATATTGATGCCTGTTGTAAGCTGCGGTAAAATCAGAACGCATCGATTTGAAGCGGGCAATAACGGTCTGGATAAATTCTTCATCAATAATTTCAAAAACATCATTTACGCCACCGCCACTCAGGTCTAGTTCAGCAAGTTTATAACTTTGCTCAAAAGTACCCTGTTCAAATTTTACAATGTATTTTTGGTTCATTGAAAAAATGGTGATCTTACATTCCGGATGCGGAAGTTCTGCTACAACTCTCATTTAGGATATATTTTATTTATAATTCAACTGATGTTCCGTTAAGTGTTCCCCAGCTATCAATAATGGAGAAACGGGCAAAAAGTTCTTCTTTGTACCATTCTCTCGCTCTGGTAAGCTTAATCACATCGGCATGGTCGAAAGTTTTATAGGCATAGTTTTTTACACTCTCAGCATCGTCCCATATCGAGAAAGTGGCCTGGTCAAAAAATGGATTTTCTCCCATACCTGCAGATAGGACAAATCCTGGTGCCGTATGCATCGCATCTGCCGCCCTTTTAATATTATGCCTGAACTCTTTTAGTCGGTTAAATTTAATTGCAGCCCTGGTAATTACTGCAATTTTCCCAGAGGAAACTTTGTTTGTCTTATCAACTTTAAAAGGTTGTGCTTTTGACCATAAGCCATGACTTGTTAAAGGATTGAGTAAGATGGTTAAACTTTCTATTGCGAAAAAATTAAACCATTTCATCACTATAGAATTTTGGTTAAAATGATCATAATCTTTACGGTCATTCCAGGTCGTTAATACAGCCCAATGCTTGTAATCCGGAGATAAGTCAACCCTTGCATCTTTACCACTTCCCATTAATTTCCAAAAACTACACTTTTTATTTAGCCATAAGGGTAACCTTAAAACCGCCATTCCTATAAATGCGAAGGGGATAGTTAGGCCACGGAATTTAGTAATGGTTAAGGCTACGATCATAATAAGCGGTTAAGGGATCAAAACTAAGCATTTTCAGGATAGGTTCTCATTCAAATTTTTGTCATTAAAAACCATGCTGTCTTACAACTCGCATTTCATTATTAACTTTGAATTTATAAATAAAACAAATGGCAGAAGATTTAGTTATTACAAGAGATACTTCTAAAGAAGCGCAGTATCAATCCATTATCCCTCAAATTAAAGCGCTATTATATGGCGAAACAGATTTTGTTGCCAATATGGCAAATGTTGCCGCCGCACTTAAAGAGCAGTTTGGTTGGTTTTGGGTTGGGTTTTACCAGGTAAAAAACGATGAGCTTGTTCTTGGACCTTTTCAGGGGCCTGTTGCTTGCACAAGAATAAAAAAGGGTAAGGGCGTTTGTGGTACTTCCTGGGCTGAAGCTAAAACCATTATTGTACCAGATGTAGAAGAATTTCCTGGCCATATCGCCTGTGCATCAGCCTCAAAATCTGAAATCGTTCTGCCGCTGATTGTTAACGGTGAAGTAATCGGAGTGCTAGATATCGATAGTGAAGTATTAAATAAGTTTGATGAAACAGATCAGCTTTATTTAGAGCAGGTTATTGCGATTTTATTAAACAGATAATTTAGATTAAATATTGAAATTAAGTCCTGAATATTATCAGAATGAGAATGTGGTGAGCCTTGCGAAAGATTTACTGGGTAAGGTACTCTATACCAAAATTGGTGAAGAAATTACTGCCGGTATCATTGTAGAAACAGAGGCTTATTTCGGGGAAAAAGATAAAGCATCTCATGCATATGGCGGTCGCCGTACCCACCGCACTGAAACCATGTATGGTGAAGGCGGTGTTGCTTACGTATATCTCTGTTATGGTATGCATCATCTTTTCAATGTGGTTACGTCAGTTAAAGACGACCCGCACGCGGTTTTGATCAGAGGGATAGAACCAATGCTGGGATTAGAAATTATAGAACAGCGACGGAATATGTCTCGTTCAAAAGGTGCTATTTCCGCCGGACCCGGTTCGGCTGCAAAGGCATTGGGGATCGATAAGACTTTTAATGCCAAAAATCTTTCCAATGAGGAAATCTGGATTGAGGACCATGGTATCCGGTATGCAGACGAAGATATTGCAGCAACACCACGTGTTGGTATCGCCTATGCCAAAGAGCATGCGTTACTACCATGGCGATTTTTTGTAAAAGGCAATAAATATGTAAGTAAACCGAATAAGGTTTAATTTATAGAAACCTTTTAAGGCGCTTGCTGTTTTTCTCTATAAACAATCAAAAACATGAAAAACGAGAAAAATATAGCCATCTTAAAAGAGATGGCAGAAAGTGTAAGAACCTGTATGTTTACTACCTTTTCTTCAAACGACGAATTTGGAAGCAGGCCAATGGGTACTGCGAAAATTGAAGACGATGGCACCCTGTGGTTTTACACCAACGAGTACTCCTTGAAATCGAAAGAAATTTCAAAAGAAAATAATGTATTGCTGGCTTATAGCGATCCTTCTAAAAATACTTATTTAACGGTAAAAGGTAAAGCTGAACTTGTAGACGATAAAGTACGCAAAGAGGCTTATTTTTCCCCATTTGTAAGAGCCTGGTTTCCTGATGGCATTGAAGATCCGAGATTAATTCTGATAAAGGTTACCCCTGAAGAAGCAGAATACTGGGATTCATCTTCATCAAAAATTGTGGTGTTGTTTAGTATTTTGAAAGCGGTAGTTACCGGAGATACGCCAGATTTGGGTAAACATGATACAATGAAATTCTAATAAATTTAAAAGAATTGAAAGGCAGGATTGGAAACAGTACCTGCTTTTTTGTAATATTGGCTGATGAATTTCGAAAACACACTATCGTTTGCCCAATTACAGGATGAGGCTGATCAGCTTCATCACTTCAGGTCTCAGTTCTTATTTCCAAAACATAATGATAAAGATTTTATCTACCTGTGTGGCAATTCATTAGGTCTTCAGCCTAAAGTGGCGGAAGAAGTCCTGAAGGGGCAACTTAACAATTGGGCCAACTACGCTGTTGAAGGTTGGTTTGATGGAAACGAGCCCTGGATGTTCTACCACAAGGCGCTTAAAAAGTTAATGGCTCCGATCGTTGGTGCGTTACCCTCTGAGGTTTGTCCGATGAATACCCTGACCGTAAACCTTCATTTGTTAATGGTTAGCTTTTATCAGCCCAATGGCAAACGCGTTAAAATCATTATGGAGGGCGGTGCTTTTCCATCCGATCAATATGCAATAGAAAGCCAGGTGAGGTTTCATGGTTTTGACCCTAAAGAAGCGATTATAGAGGTTTTTCCTAAAGAAGGTGAGGAAATACTTCTTACCGAAGATATCATAGCTAAAATCAAAGAAAATGCTGATGAAATTGCTTTAGTTTTGTTTGGTGGAATAAATTACTACACCGGACAATGGTATGATATGGAAGCCATTACCAAAGCAGGACATGAAATAGGCGCAGTAGTGGGCTGGGATCTGGCGCATGCTGCAGGTAATGTCCCTGTAAAATTGCATGATTGGGATGTTGATTTTGCATGCTGGTGTTCGTACAAATACCAGAATTCAGGTCCGGGTGGCATAAGCGGAATTTTTGTTCATGAAAAACATTTTGGCAACGCCGAACTAAACCGGTTTGCGGGATGGTGGGGCTATCAGGAAAGTAAGCGTTTTAAAATGGAAAAAGGCTTTGTTCCGGAAGCCGGGGCAGACGGGTGGCAGGTAAGCTGTACGCAGGTAATGCCGATGGCATTATACCATGCTTCACTTCAGATTTTTGAAAAAGCAGGATTCATTGAGCCCTTAAGAAAAAAGAGTATCACTTTAACTAAATATTTGGAATTTACTATAAATGAAGTAAATAAAGAATTAGGATTTGAGCAGTACAAAATTATTACGCCAAAGAATCCTGTAGATAGAGGCGCGCAGTTATCCGTTATTGCACAGCGCAATGGTAAAGCGATTTTTGACGGCTTAATGGCGAATCACATTCTTGGCGATTGGCGCGAACCCGATGTAATCCGTTTAAGTGCCGTACCACTTTATAATTCTTATGAGGACGTTTATTTGGCAGGGCAAGCGTTATTAAAAGTCAGTAAAGATATTTTAACGTAGAAAAGAAAAACAATGATTAATTACAACCCTAAAGACTGGAGTACGTTCATTTTTCATATCGATAAAAGTGACACTTTTAGAAAACTTTGGCCGTTAATGCTTGGCGTAGCTGTATTTTCAGGACTGGTTGCCTATGCCGAATTGAATTACTTTCAGCTTTCTAAAACGAGCAATGTAACCAATATTGGCATGATGCATAGTTTATTGGGTTTTGTATTGTCGCTTTTATTGGTTTTCAGAACAAATACGGCTTACGACAGGTGGTGGGAAGGCCGGAAATTGCTTGGGTCATTAACCAACGTGAGCCGTAACCTGGCTATAAAGATTAAAGCACTTAAACTGACAGATGAGGATGTTCGCTTTTTTGAATACGGCATCCCTAAATATGCTTTTGCATTAAAAGAACATTTAAGAGAAAAGATGTATTTTGGTAAGAATAGCTTGCTAATCGAAGTTGAAGAAGGTAAACACATCCCAAACCAGATAGCAGGCAGTTTAACCAACAGATTCTATGGACTGCTGGAAAAGGGGGCAATTTCGCAGGAACAGTTTATTGTTCTTTCCGGTGATTTTAATCAGTTCACCGATATCTGTGGTGCCTGCGAAAGAATTAAAAATACGCCGATCCCGTTTTCTTATAGTGCATTTATTAAAAAGTTTATTTTTGTTTATGTGATTACTTTACCCTTTGGCTGGGTGTTCAGTTTAGGTTATTTTGTAGTGCCAATTGTTCCTTTTATCCTCTATGTATTAGCGAGTTTAGAGTTGATAGCTGAAGAAATAGAAAACCCGTTTGGTTACGATGCGAATGATCTTCCGGTGGATCAGATCTGTACCAATATCGAAAAACACGTAGGAGAAATTTTAGGCTAATGATCAGAATTGCCTGGCATCCGCTCTACGCACATCCTTTGCCTGAGGGGCACCGTTTTCCGATGCTGAAATATGAACTGATACCGGGGCAGCTTTTACATGAGGGAACTATAAAGTCTCAGAATTTGTTTAGTCCAGAACCCGTTTCGGAAGAGATTATTCTCCTCTCTCATGAAAAAGCATATTGGGAACAATTGAGGGACTTAACACTTTCTGCTAAAGATCAGAGACGGATTGGATTCCCGTTAAATGCGCAGCTTTTGGAGCGTGAGCTAAGGATTACACAAGGCACAATTGACGGAGTTCATTTCGCTATAGATAATGGTATTGCCTTTAATGTTGCAGGTGGCACCCATCATGCAGGAAGCAATTGGGGTGAAGGTTTTTGTTTGTTAAACGACCAGGCTATCGCTGCTAATTATCTGTTACATAAAAAGTTAATTAATCGCATATTAATAATTGATTTAGATGTACATCAGGGAAATGGTACGGCCGAGATGCTCCAACATGAGCCTAGGGCATTTACTTTCTCCATGCATGGCGAAAAGAATTTTCCGTTTAAAAAAGAAGTTTCAAATCTTGATGTTCCTCTAGATGATGGAATAGCTGATGATGAATACCTGTCCATATTAAATGTCAATCTGAAGAAGGCTTTTGAGATGGCTAAACCTGATTTCGTATTTTATCTATCGGGAGTGGATGTACTTTCAACAGATAAGTTGGGTAAACTGGCTTTAAGCAAAGCAGCATGCAAAGAACGTGACAGGATGGTGCTTCAGGCGTGTAAAAATAAAAATCTACCTTTGCAGGTAAGCATGGGCGGAGGCTACTCGGCAGATATCAAGGATATTGTAGATGCGCATTGCAATACCTATCGTCTTGCTTTTGATTTATTTGGATGAGCGCTTTTGCAAAGCCATAATATCATTATCTTCGCGCCTATATGTTGGAGATTATTTATCAGGACGAAAATCTAATTGCGATTAACAAACCTCATGGCTTGTTGGTGCACCAGTCTTCCATCGCAAGAGACGCGACAGAATTTGCCCTGCAATTGTTAAGAGATCAGGTAGGGAAGCATGTCAGTCCCGTACATAGGCTAGACAGAAAAACCAGCGGTATATTGTTGTTTGCTTTTGATAAGGAGTCTGAAATTGCTATGCATCAGCAATTTATGAATGCTGAAACCGATAAGAAATATTTGGCCATTCTGCGTGGTTTTACACCCGATCAGATGGAAATTGATTATCCTTTAGCCAAAGAAAACGGAACCATACAGGAGGCTTTAACGTCATTTCGTACACTTCAGAAAGCGGAGGTACCGGTAGCTTTTGGTAAACATCCAACCTCCCGTTATTCACTGGTAGAAGCCGCACCTAAAACCGGACGGATGCATCAATTGAGGAGACATTTTAGCCATATTTTACATCCGATTATCGGCGACAGGACACATGGCTGTAACAAACAAAACAAATTTTTTAAAGAACAATGGGACATGACAACCATGTTGCTCCATGCTTCTGAATTAGGATTTGTTCATCCCATTACAAAAGAAAGAATCCACCTGAAAGCCGGTTTGCATGATGAGTTCAAAAGAGTGATGGATTTCATGAAAATGGAACTTTAGCACAATTTTTACCACCAAAATCTGTTTATATAACATCTATGATTAAATACTTACGTTTTACACTCCCTGTTTTAGCGCTTTTTGCAGTCAGTTGTTCTTCAGTTTATATGCCAAACGTTCCAAATACCCCCATGTTAAGTAAACAGGGTGAATTTAGTGGTGGCGCTCATATCTCTTTAAAAGGCAATGCCAGTGTTAACGGTGCTTATGCTGTTTCTGATCATATAGGCGTGCTTTTTAGCGGCTCAAGGATGAACAGTGAAAGAAAAACCAAAGATTTCGGGCACAAGCTGATTGAAATCGGAGGAGGTTATTTTGATACTTTTGGTCCGGATGATAACCGCATTATCGAAATTTATGCGGGTGTAGGAAAAGGTTGGAGCGACATTACATTCCGTGATTATAAAAATGATATCCTCATTAGTTCTGAACTGCAGGAAGTAGATTACAGAAAAACATTCTTACAGGTAAACTACAGCTCGAAGAAGAAAAATAATTTGCGCTTGTTCGGAACCGATTTTCCCATTAATTATGGTACCGCTTTGAGGATTAGTCATATTAAAATGGATCGGTTCTTTTTAAATGGTGCAGTGCAGCCTAAAGAAGATAATATTTTCTTTGAGCCGGTTTTTTTTACGCGGATGGCGCTTAGCAAAACTTTTCAGCTTCAGTATACCACAAGCAGCAATATAGGCTTAAAGAATCGCAAATATATGTCTGCTGGTAACTCGATTTTTACCATAGGGGTTGTGGTGAATGTTGGGGGAAAATAATTTAGTTATTCCTCTTTTCTAAAGTCACTTGGTATGACATCAAATAAACGTCGTCATTGCACGCCACAATTACCGTCATTTCGGGTGAAGTGCAACGGAGTCGAGAACCCGAAGGCTCCGAGAAGCTAAATCGATCTCTAGGGTATCTTTGATTATAGATCTCTCCATTGCGCTGCGCTTCAGTCGAGATGACGATCGTTTAATTCAAACTCCTCGTCTTGTTCTGAAACCTTAAAAACAACAGGATAGAGGCCGTTAACAAGCCCAATGTTAATCCATACCAGATTCCATTAACGCCTAAGTTGAAATGAAATCCCAAAACATAACCAATAGGGATCCCAACTACCCAATAGGCTAAAAAAGTAATTAAGGTTGGCATGTTTACGTCACCCATTCCGCGTAAAACCCCCAATCCAACCACCTGTGTGCCATCAAAAAGCTGAAAGAATCCTGCGATGATTAATAGTTGTGCCGCAATTGGAATTACTGTGGCATCTTCGGTATAAATAAAAGGCATCAAATCATTAGCAATTACAAAAATGACCGCTGTACACGACATAAATAGCAATATTACATGATAGCTGGCGATTGCCGATTTACGAAGGTCATCGAAATTATTTTTACCAAAGTTATTTCCGGTTTTAATGGTTGCTGCCGATGCCACGCCACTGGCGATCATATACGTCATAGCCGCTAAACTAATAGCAATCTGGTGTGCGGCTTGTTCAATCGCACCAATGGTACCGATTAATAGTGCAGCACCACTAAAAGCACTGATTTCAAAAGAATATTGCATCGCTACCGGCATTCCGATTTTAGCGATTTTAACCGCCCTCATCTTATCAAAAAAAGTTGCCTTAAAACCGGTCAGATACTTTTTAAAATGCTTTGAGCGTAATACATAAAAGCACATCACAGCAGCCATCAAAATCCTGTCTATCAGCGTGCTTAAACCCACACCGCTAACGCCCATAGATTGGATGCCAAACATGCCTTTCACGAAGATAATTCCTAAAATAATATTGATGGCATTTCCCCAGATGGAAACAAACATGGCTTGTTTGGTAAAGCCTAAACCTTCGGCAAATTGCTTAAATGTCTGGAAAATCAACAATGGGATAATCGAAACAGATAAAAGATTGAGATAAGGTTTTGCATAGCGTACTACCTCGGGCGTCTGGTCCAGCCGATCAATAACAAAAAATATCCCCAGTTGCACCAGCACATATAATAATACGCCAACACAAATGTTAATGATTAAACTGTTTGACAAAAGCCTCCCGCATTCATCATCATGTTGCCGGCCGTTTTCCTGTGCAATAAGCGGGGTTAAACCATAAGAGATGCCAAGGCCAATTACGAGAATGAGCATAAAGATACTGTTCACCAGCGAAACAGCAGCTAACTGAATGGTATCGGTAAAATGACCCACAATGATGCTATCGGCCATGTGCACCAAAGTATGGCCAACCTGCGAGCCCACAATTGGCAAGGCCAAATGAAGATTTTCTTTATAATAGGGCTTATACCGGTTGTAAATTTTAGAAAACATGAGTTTGCAAAGATCGGTTTTTTAAACCTCATAAAATAGGGATGTAGAAAAGTTAATATTAAGGAGCCGTTAAACAGACCCTGAAGCAGGTTCAGGGTGACAATATCTTTACCTGATCCGTCATGCTGAATTTAGTTCAGCATCTTTCCTGTTACCCTCTATATTACCATAATATGATTAAAATAGATCCTGAAACAAGTTCAGGATGACGACAATCAAGAAAAATCACGCTACCTCACGGCCGTAAAATACTCTTCCTTTTCGGTGGTATGCGATTTGATTACGTTAGTTAAAATTAAATTAACCAGTACTTTCTGGGCCTTGCGGTACGAACTCCGCAACAGTTTGCTAAATTCTTTCAGGGTAATCTTTCCATTTTGCTCCAGGTATTCGAGCAATTTTTTTTCATTATCAGAATAGGAGATGAGTACACCATTGTCTTTATCCTCCTGTTTAAGCACTTCAACAATAATCCGGCTGGCTAAAACGCTTTTATCATCAATGCGGATATAAGCCCACCATTTCTTTTGATGATCAAGTGCATAGTGCGGTTTGGTATCACTTTCAGGAATTTCAACCACCAAAACCAGCTTATCATCTACGTAAATCTCTTCAAAATGAGGTTCAATAGCCGGTTTGCAGAACTGATGTGCAGCAGTTAAAATCATGTATTTCTCTTCTTCTTCAGATTTCACTCCCTTAATGGATCCATTATCTGCAATGCCAATTAATAATTTACCACCTCTATTATTGGCAAAAGCAACCAAACTCTTAGCTATTTTTTCGGTACTCGTAATGGTTTTTTTGAAATCCAGCATCACGCCCTCACCCTGCAAAATTAAATTCTTAATACTCGGCATAATCTAAAAATTAGTAAGCAACTCTTGGTGTTTCGCCCTGGTGCAGGTTTCTGATGTACACTTCATTCATTACGGTTGCACACAATTCGCCTTTTTTATTGGTGATCTCCATAGGGTAGGCTTTTACGAACTTTCCAATGGTTCTTAAAGCCTGCTCAGCGTCATTAAGCATGTCATCAGTTACTGTAATAGTGAAATATAAAGTAGAACGTCCGGGTTTTAAATATTGTATTGAAGCACTCTTAAGCCAAACCCGGACTTTAAATCCCCGACGCTGCATCAGCTGATCAAATAAAAGCGCGTAAAATGGATCTGTAGCTGCGTAAATAGTTCCTCCAAAAATAGAACCGTTGTAATTTTTATTCAGAAAACTCTTGCTCAGTTTAACCGTACAGCTTCTAAAGTCGTTGTCAAATTTCTGAACCCAAATGCGTTGAAAAAATAGGGGTGGGTAAAAACGCATTACCCATTTAAGGGTGTTTTGAGAAATAATCATATTTACTAATATCAGAAAGTTTTATCACCTTTTAAAGTTTTACCGATCTTGTTTTGGTCATATTTTTCTGAAATGACAGATTCCCTTTTTATGGCATCTCGATCAAGACTTTTGGTTATATAGTTTTTTTTATAGCAGCTTATGGTTAAACAGTATTTAGGGAAATAATATACCGGAATGTGTGATGATATTATCTCGAAAATTAAAAATGACAACAAATACCGTTTGATCTTCTTCGTTAAGGCTCAATAGCTGGTGTTTATTTGCGAAAATATTATCCTTTGTCGGATAATATTTAAAACCAAATGATAGTAAGGTTGTTTTGGATGATAGATAACATTAAAAACTATGAAAAAGATAATTTTAAGTCTTGCTTTTGCTGGTTCTCTTATGATAGCCACATCAGCATGCAATTCGTCAAAAAACATGGCTGGTTCTTCAGACAGCACAACAACGGATTCGACAACAACGGCGCCAATGGATACAACATCCAAATCAATGCCAGACACGACAACAAAAATGCCACCCGACACGACAAAACAAAATCCTCCTATGTAGGATCTTAAAAGCCATCCACACAGGGGTGGCTTTTATTTTAGAAATCTATTTTAAATATTTGTGTTAATGCGTACTTTCAGCCGATTAAACCAAATAGTTAAATGGATCATCAAGCTAAAACCAACAGCCGTAATGTAATTTTTTTAGTTATTGTAGCTGCTCTGGGCTATTTCGTCGATATTTACGACCTCGTTCTGTTTTCCGTAGTGCGCTTAAAGAGTTTTACCGATATAGGTGTTTCTGCAGCAGATATGCGTACCGAAGGGGAATACGTTATCAATATGCAGATGTTTGGCCTGTTGCTTGGAGGCTTACTCTGGGGAATCATAGGCGATAAATTCGGGCGAATCAAAGTATTATTCGGATCAATTTTAATGTATTCACTGGCAAATATAGCCAATGGCTTCGCTACTGATGTGCATACCTATGCCATAATCAGGTTTATAGCAGGCATTGGCTTAGCGGGCGAATTGGGTGCGGGCATTACCCTTGTTACGGAAACCATGGATAAAGAGAAACGTGGTTACGGTACCATGGTGGTGGCTGGCATCGGTTTACTGGGCGCCGCGGCAGCAGCTACCATTGGAAAGCATTTTACCTGGCAAACGTCTTATTTTGTAGGTGGCGGTATGGGCTTGCTGTTATTGCTTTTGCGTGTAGGCACTTTTGAATCGGGTATGTTTAAACATGCTGAGCAGGATAAACAGATTTCAAAAGGTAATTTCTTTATGCTATTTTCTGATCGGAAAAGATTCTTAAAGTACCTGGCCTGTATCTGTCTCGGCCTTCCGCTCTGGTTTATTGTCGGGATTTTAGTTACCCAGTCACCAGAAATAGGTAAAGCATTGGGCGCTAAGGATGCCTTGAATGCAGGAACCGGCATTATGTATACCTATTTTGGTATTGCCATTGGCGATGTGGTTTGTGGTATTTTAGCACAGGTTTTAAGATCGCGTAAAAAAACAGTACTTATTTTTCAAAGTTTATCGGTAATCACCGTCCTGGTTTACTTAAATAGTACTGGTTTAACAGAAAGTAATTTTATCCTGATCTGCCTTTTTATGGGTTTTGCAGTTGGTTACTGGGCAACGTTTGTGACGATTGCTGCCGAACAGTTTGGTACAAACATCCGCTCAACAGTTACCACTACAGCGCCCAACTTTGTGCGTGGCGCTTTGATTCCGATCACGTTTGTTTTCGAATTCTTTGTGCATCGCTACAACATTGTATCTGCCGGTTTTATTGTGATGGGGATTGTAACCGTAATTGCCATGATTTCTGTTGCTTCTTTAAAAGAAAGCTTTAATAAAGACCTTAATTACCTGGAACAATAGGCACAGGATTCGGGACAGCGGAGATGAAAGACTCCTGGCTAAAAAGCAATGTCAACGCAATGTACTATATAAACATAAATCAATATAGCTGCCTTATTAGCTTTAAATTTGTATGGAAATAGAAAAAATCATCATGTTCAAAGAAGAAGTAGCAGTAAGATATAAGCAAATACAGGATGAAATTTGCAGGGGACTGGAAATTGCAGATGGCAAAGGAAAATTTGAGGAAGAGCTCTGGGAAAGAAATGGCGGGGGAGGCGGGCGTACCCGGATTATGCAAAATGGCGCAATCATCGAAAAGGGTGGCGTGAATTTTTCTGCTGTACATGGTAAGCTGCCCGAAGCGGTAAAAAAAGCCTTCAAGGTTAATGAGGATGATTTTTTTGCTACAGGCGTTTCCATCGTAATCCATCCAAATCATCCACTGGTACCGATCATTCACATGAATATCCGTTATTTTGAACTCAATGAGGAGACGCGTTGGTTTGGTGGTGGTATCGATTTAACACCGCACTATGTTTTCGAGAACGATGCACGTTTCTTTCATCATAAAATAAAGCAGGCATGCGACGATTTCAGCACTGAATTTTATCCAAAATTTAAAACACATGCTGACGATTATTTCTTTATTAAACACCGTGAAGAAACGCGCGGTATTGGCGGTATTTTTTACGATCGCTTAAAACCTGAAAATACCAATCTTTCATGGGAACAGATTCTAGATTTCTCTATCAACATTGGTGAAACATTTTTACCAATTTATTCCGAATTAATTGACCGTAACCGGGATAAGGAATTTACCAAAACTCAGAAGGAGTGGCAATACCAACGCCGTAGCCGGTATGTAGAATTTAATTTGGTATACGATTCAGGAACAAAATTTGGCTTGGAAACCAACGGTCGGATCGAATCGATTTTGATGAGTTTACCGCCACAGGCCAATTGGGGCTACAATGTGCAGCCAGCAATAGATTCAGAAGAATACAAAACGCTGCAATTGCTTAAAAAAGGGATTAACTGGATTTAGGTTGATCGTGTCGTCACCCTGATCCGATAACTATTGTATTTTTTCAGGGGCTTTCATGCAGAAGATGCTGAACAAGTTCAGCATCCTGGCTTTGAGCTAAAATAGCGTTAAGGGTGCCGATACTTCATGGAAACCAGCTTTCAGTTTACCGGTTCTGAAATCATTTACAATATTGTGCGCCATACGTGTTGGCTCAGGGATTCGGTAATTCCCCACGCAGTTTTTTACAATTTCCAGGCTTTGATCAGCGGTAATTAAATGACCGGCAGATACGTAAACCGGCGCACACTTGATCTTTGTGCGTAAAGCGAAACCTAAGGTTTCGCCATGACTGATAATTTCTGTAGTGCTTAATTTTTTATTTTCAGGAACATGGTTTTCACCGTATAAAAGGCTCTTGGCACAACCTATAGTTGCTTGATTGGCCAAAATCCCAAAATGTGAAGCAACGCCCATTCGCCTCGGGTGTAAAATTCCATTTCCATCCAATACCACAACATCTGGTTTATTTTTAATCAATTCCCAAACTTTTAATAATGCAGGCACTTCTTTAAAACCTAAAAAACCAGGCTTATAAGGGAAACTGGTTTCATAAGTTGCTAACGAGAAAGATTTCAAAACCATATCCGGATAGGTGAGTATTACAATTCCCGCATACATTGTATCGCTGTTTTTGTTAAAAGAAATATCAGCCCCGGCAATCGTTTCAATATTTTGGAGCTGCTGAAACTTTAATTGTTTGGCGAGTTCGGTTTGATAAGCGGTAGCTTCCTCGAAGCTGTAATGGTCGTACATAATTTTAGTACAAGTTCAGGCCATAATTGTTTGCATTAACCTAAAGGCAATGGAATTGGGGAGAACTCAAAACAATTTTAATGGTTGATAATCAGCTAAATTAACAGCGTGCATTCTGGGAGAATTTCTCCAGCTTACTGACCGGTTTTTCTTTGATCCATCACGATATTGACCATCTACCTGTTCGCTTAAAAAGGAAAATAAGAAAAGATGATGCTTCGGAAAAACGACTTCCTCATCTTTGATCAGAGGAATTTCATTTAACTGTTTACTGATTTGGCCGATCAAATGAGTTGGCTCAGCGCTAAAAATTGGTATATCCTGAAAATGGAGCAGTTTTGCGCGGTCATCGGCAAAAATTTCCACCAGCTGATCTGCTTTGTACTCCAGGGATATTCCTGATTCCCAAAACGTGGTGGAAATATCGTCCCCGCTCATTGCCAATAGTTTCCTCTAATGCTTCAATTGCGATTTTTAAATCTTCTTCATTGAAAAATTGGGTGAATTGTTTAACTGTATCCTGTAAATCCTGTTTTCGTTGTTCCAGGTTCTCGTGTTCTTCTGCTATGATTTTACCCAAGATTTTATCATATAACTGTACATCTGTTTTCTCGGAGAGAAACTGTATAGGTCCTAAGCCTTTTAGTGGCAATAATTCCCAAAACGAATGTAAATCTAATTGATCCATAATTTAAATGTAGTTAATTAACGGCGTATAGATTTTATTTTTTAAAAAGCGTAAATAAACGTGTAATAACTATCAAAGTAGTATTAAATTTCATTACTTTAACTATTTTAGGAATATGTACCAGAATTAAACCTGAAAATGGACAATATAGCCTTCTTTGATATAGAGCTAAATGCCTCGGGCAAACAATTGCTTGATATTGGCTGTGTTTTGTCAGATGGGCAGGGCTTTCATAAAAATCACCCGGAAGAATTTTTAAATTTTATCAGGAAGTGCGACTTTATTTGTGGACATAATATTGTAAAACATGATCTGGCTTACCTGCAAAAGTATTTTGGTCATGCTGAATGGGGCTTCGGTAAAGCTATTGATACCTTGTTATTATCGCCTTTATTGTTTCCGAAACTACCTTATCACCGTTTGTTAAAAGACTATAAAGTTCAAACCGAAGAACGCAATAATCCTTTTAACGATGCGAAAAAAGCAAAAGACTTATTTTACGATGAATTAAGGGCTTTTACAACGCTTGATGATCGCTTTAAGTTGATCTTGTATAGTCTGTTGCATGATCAAACCGGTTTCGATAATTTCTTCAGGTATCTTCATTATTCCGCACCAGTTACTAAAGAACAGCTTAATACCAATATCAGTATTTTATTTCAAGGGAAGGTTTGCAAAGAATGTGAACTTGATCATTTTATCGATACAACTCCTGTTGCTTTGGCTTATACGCTGGCTTTGCTCCATTGTGATGATCGTTTTTCGATTACACCACCCTGGGTATTAAAAAACTATCCGGATGTAGAGCGCCTGCTATTCCTGATGCGGAACAATCCGTGCTTGCATGGATGTGATTATTGCAGGCTTGCCCACGATCCTATATTGGCGTTGAATAAGCATTTTAGTTTTTCCGGGTTTCGTAAGTATGGCGATGAACCGCTCCAAGAGGATGCCGTTAGGGCTGCTATTCAGGGTGAATCTATTCTGGCTGTATTTCCAACGGGCGGTGGTAAGTCTATCACCTTCCAGGTACCTGCATTAATGAGCGGCGAAAATGCAAAGGCCTTAACCGTGGTAATTGCTCCCTTACAATCTTTGATGAAAGACCAGGTAGATAACCTGGAAAAGAAAGGGATTACAGAAGCGGTTACCATCAACGGACTGTTAGATCCAATAGATCGTGGCAAAGCGATAGAACGTATAGAAAATGGCTATGCAAGCTTACTTTACATTTCGCCTGAATCGCTTCGTTCAATTACTATCGAAAGGCTGCTGCTTAAAAGGAAGATTGCCAGATTTGTGATCGACGAAGCACATTGTTTCTCATCCTGGGGACAGGATTTCCGGGTAGACTACCTATATATTGGCGATTTTATCAAAAATCTGCAGCAAAAGAAAGGACTTGATCATACCATTCCGGTGTCGTGCTTCACGGCTACAGCAAAGCAGAATGTAATTGAAGATATCAGGTCTTATTTTAAAGAGAAATTACAACTTAATTTAAAAGTATTCAGGGCTGATGCTTCACGCACAAACTTACACTACCGTGTTTATCAACGGGATAATGAGGATGAAAAATATAATCAGCTTAGAGATATCATCGAGGAAAAGAATTGTCCTACAATTGTTTACGTATCCCGTACAAAAAGGGCCAGGAATTTGGCCCATAAGCTAACCAAAGATGGATTTGTTGCCAAGGCCTACCATGGCAAAATGGAAAAAGACGAAAAGTCTCAAAATCAAAATGCTTTTATGCGCGGTGAAGTCAACATTATGGTGGCCACTTCTGCATTTGGTATGGGGGTAGACAAAAGTGATGTTGGCGCCGTTATCCATTACGACATTTCCGACTCGCTGGAGAATTATGTACAGGAGGCTGGCAGGGCAGGGCGTGATGAGCAGCTACAAGCCGATTGTTTTGTACTTTTTAGTGAAGAAGACCTGGATAAACATTTCATCCTACTCAACCAAACCAAAATTAGCAGCAAGGAAATAAACCAGATATGGAAAGCCGTAAAGGAGTTAACCAGATCAAGGGATAAAGCTTCTAATTCAGCACTGGAGATAGCAAGGAAAGCAGGCTGGGACGATGGCATCAGTGAGATTGAAACCAGGGTAACCACTGCGATTGCAGCATTGGAAGATGCCGGTTATTTAAAGCGAGGACAAAATATGCCTAGGGTTTTTGCGACCAGCATATTGAGTAAAAATGCACAAGAGGCAATAGAGCGGATTTATGCATCAGAAAAATTTTCCGAAGGCCAGCAGAAACAAGCGGTGCGGATTATTAAAAAACTTTTTTCGAGCAAAAGCAAAAGATTATCAACAGATGAGGTTGCTGAGTCGAGAGTAGATTATATATCCGATCAGTTGGGTATGTACAAAGAAGATGTAATTAGGACAATTGAATTGATGCGTGAGGAAAAAATACTGGCCCATACCAAAGACCTTACAGCTTTTATCAAAAAGACAGAGTCAGCCAGCAGATCATTAGCTATTGTAGAAAGTTTTAGAAAACAGGAAGAAATGTTATTGTCACAGTTAAAAAACGGGGAAGGAGCTTACTATCTAAAGGAAATCATTGAGGTATTTTTTAATTCCGGTATCAAAGATAGTTCGCTTAACCAGTTAAAGACGATTATTAACTTCTGGGCGATAAAAAAATGGATCAATCGCCGTAATTTAGAACACACGAAAAACCATATGCAGATCGCTTTACTGGTGGATAAAGCAATCTTTAGCGAAAAGCAGGAAAAACGGCATCTTCTTGCACGGATGATTACAGAATATCTGCACAGAAAAGCATTGGCACTTGTTAAATCTGATAACAATGAAGAAGAAGAGGTCTTGATTGAATTTTCTGTACAGGAACTTAAAGAGATGGTAAAGAAGGAGCAAGGCATGTTTTCTATCCAAGCTGATATCGATGATATTGAAGACAGTCTTTTTTACCTGTCGCGCATAGGCGCGATAAAGATAGAAGGCGGATTCATGGTTGTACATAATAAGCTCACCATTGAGCGGATTGAAAAGAACAACCGTATACAATATAAAGAAAGTGATTACGACAAACTGAAATTGTTTTATCAGCAAAAAGTGCAGCAGATCCATATTGTTGGAGAATACGCCCAGAAAATGATCCGTAATTATAATGAAGCGCTAAAATTTGTCGACGATTATTTCAAACTAAACTACCCATCTTTTCTCTCGAAATATTTTCCCGGCAGCAGGCAGGATGAAATAAAACGCAGCCTTACGCCTGCAAAATTTATGAAATTATTTGGTGCGCTTTCTCCAACACAGCTAAAGATCATTAATGATACAAGCAGCCAGTACATCGTTGTAGCTGCCGGACCCGGAAGTGGTAAAACAAAGTTATTGGTACATAAGTTAGCCTCTTTACTAATGGCTGAGGATGTAAAACATGAGCAATTGTTAATGCTTACATTCTCGCGGGCAGCGGCAACAGAATTCAAGAAACGGTTGATGGAACTCATTGGCAACGCTGCTCATTATACCGAAATCAAGACTTTCCATTCGTACTGCTTTGATCTGTTAGGCAGGGTAGGAAGCCTGACGGCTTCTGAAAACATTATCCAAGCGGCGGTTGACAAAATTAAGGCTGGGGAGATGGAGCCTTTCAGGATTACAAAATCCGTATTGGTTGTGGATGAGGCTCAGGACATGAATAAAGAAGAGTATGAACTGGTACAGGCCCTGATGCAGCAAAATGAAGATATGCGGGTAATATTGGTTGGCGATGATGACCAGAATATATATGGTTTTCGCGGAGCAGATGCCGCCTACATGCAAGCCTTTATTACTGAAAAAGATGCTGTTAAATATGAGCTTACGCTGAACTACCGTAGCAAAAACAATATCGTATCGTTAGCCAACCAGTGGGCAGCAACCATTAGCGGCAGGCTCAAAACTGAACCTTGTTTTGCAAGCCAACATCAAAACGGACTGATCCACATTATTGAGTATGCCAAAAACCAGATTATCGTTCCT
This sequence comes from Pedobacter sp. BG31, assembly GCF_042464845.1. Classification (NCBI taxonomy): domain Bacteria; kingdom Pseudomonadati; phylum Bacteroidota; class Sphingobacteriia; order Sphingobacteriales; family Sphingobacteriaceae; genus Pedobacter; species Pedobacter sp. BG31. Next base: position 168,628 of record NZ_JBHNZK010000009.1, on the reverse strand, counting down.
TTAGCTGATAATTTAAGCGCAGCGGAACTTTCCGGATCTACCTGTGTGCTTACAAAAACCAATGAAGAAGCCATGTTACTCTGTGGCCTGCTTTTGCAGAAAGGAGTAAAGGCGCAGCTTATACAGTCAAACGATGGCTTTAACCTGCAAAATCTTTACGAGCTCCGCCTTTTCTCTGATATGATCAATGCCTTTTCAGACAGCCCGCTGGTAGCAGATGAAGAATGGAGTGAGGCCAGTCGGCATTTAATGAGTTATATTGAAACCAGTGCCCAGAAAAACATTGCTATTTCTGCAATACGTAAGTTTGAGGAGGTGAATAATGCAAAGAAATATAAAAGTGACTGGAAAGCTTTTCTTTTTGAATCTAAAGTAGAAGATTTTGTGGATATTGATGCAGTAGTAGTATATGTCTCCACGATCCATAAAGCTAAAGGTAAAGAATTTGACAATTTATATTTGTTATTACAGCATTTTAAACCCCTTAACGATGAGCATAAGCGGCAATTTTATGTAGCCGTTACCAGAGCTAAAACCAATCTTAATATATACTATCAGGGCCGTTATCTCCGGCATTTTGCCGCAGACGGACTTATATATGCCAAAGATGATAACCAATACCCTGAGCCGCAACAAATAACCATGCATCTCACGCTTAGAGATATACAGCTTGGTTATTTCGAATATATACAGAATCGCATCAATTCAATCTTTAGCGGCTTACGTTTGCAGCCATCAGATGAAGGATTAAAAAATGGTAATGGTGAGCTCATCGTTAAATATTCACAAAAATTCAAAACCATTCTACAGGAGCGTTTTGACCAGGGATTTAAAATAGCTGCTGCGAAAATAAATTTTATAGTGTACTGGAAAGACGAGGAGAAACAAAAAGAATCAAAGATTGTGTTGCCATCATTATTGCTGAAAAAAGATTGAGGATTTTAAATAAGAATACGCATAACAAGCAATATAATATTGTCTTATAATTAATATTATGTTAAGTTACATATTACAACAGTACCCTATCGCGTTAAATTTCAAACTCTTCTATAATTCCTGAAGTCTGCGGTTAAGTTCCTGTACTTTATTTGTTGTTCCTTTTTTATTATAGATATCGATCAGCAACTGCACGGTTTTTCTATCGTTCGGATTAATTTCGTTGGCGCGCTGCAAAGCAAATTGGGCACGGTTAATTAAACCTTTATATTTTTCGGTTTTATCTGCGTCGCTTTTACGCAGCGTTTCATTTGCGGTATTGATGTATGCCAGACTTAATTGGTACAAAGCGTCAAAATAATTCTGATCGGTAGACAATGCTTTATCATATGCTAAAATTGCCGTAGCGTTATTGCCGCCAATCTGCTGCAGGTATCCATAAAGGAAATAAAGTAACTTATTGCCTTTTTCTACCTTTAAATTGCTTTCGATCAGTCCCTGTGCTTTACTATAATTTTCGGTATCCAGCAACAAGTTAATATAGTCGTTGGTTAAAAAACGGTTAAACGGATTAAGTGCTAATCCTTCTTCAAGGGTTTTAATGGCGGTTTCAGTTTCCGATTTAACAACATACATCTGTGCCATTTTTTGAAAAACTGATGGATTTTTGATCCCGTTTTCTTTAGCGCGTTTAAAATAAGTTAAAGCTTCATCATAAGCCTGGATGTTTAAGGCGCAAATGGCGGTATTTAGTGCCAAGGTGGTATCAGCAGGGAAATTATCGCCTACATCTTTCAGATCTGCAAATGCCTCCTTGAAATCGTTGTTGAAAAAAGCCTCATTGCCCTTTTCTTGTTTTTTGATCAGGATATTGTGGTTGGAAGCCTTAATTAAGCCTGAATTGTCATCGTAGCGGTCGAGCGATTTTGCCTTTGCAACAGCATCAATCGCATTATCATAATACTTATTGGCATTATTCGGATCAGTATCTATTAAGCTCGCGAAAGACATCAGATAAGATTTGATCGACCAGGTTTCCGCCCATTTTTTTGTTTTATTATCTTTTTCTGCAGATTCAATAGCTTTTAAACCCTCGTTTATAATAGCCAATTGCTTTTTTTCATTTTCTTTATTGGCGATAGATGCCTGCAATTTACCTACTGCGTTTCGGGCAATCAAGATCTGACTTTTTTGCGCAACAGCATTAAAAGAGAGGAAAATTAAGGCAATCAATAATATTTTAAAGCAATTTTGCATAAGCTAGATTATGTAGTAAACCGTAATAAACCATAAAAATAAACATAAAAAAAAGAGCCCCGAAATTTCAGGGCTCTTTTTTTAGATCGGTATCAGAATTATTCTTTAGGCAAAGCGTCTAAACGTTTTTTGATATCTTCATAATTTTTAGTATCGTTTCTGAACGCATAGATGGTTTTCAACGTTTCCAAAGCCCCCTGATTTTTAGCATCAATTTCTAAAGCTTTTTTGTAAAAAGGAAGAGATTTATCCAACAAAGCATTCATTTTACCCGTTACTTCGTTAAATTCTTTCACTTTTTTGGAGTCGATTTTATTTCTGTCGGCTTGTAATTTTAATGCCTGACTGAAATAGATATTACCTAATAAAACCTGATAACTGGCATTGTTTGGCTCCTTAGCGGCCAATGCTGTTAACATCTGCTCAGATTTTGCTGCGTCACCCCTATCAATATAAATCTGCGTTTCAGTTTTGATCCAGTCAGTATTTTCAGGAAATTTTGTCGTAGCTTCTTTGATTAGCGCTAATGCGGCCGTAGTATCTTTTTGCTTACTTAAAGTAGCATTCAGTATCTCAGAATATAAATCTTTAGATTGAGGTGAATTTAAAGAAATCACTTTTTTAAACTGAGTAATCATTGCCGGATAATCCTCTATATTTCTCGCTGCAATACCAGCGTTCAGATACATCGCAGTATCTTGTGGGTTAATCACCGTTGCAGCCACAAATTTCTCGTAAGCAGTTTTGTAGTCTTTTTTATTATAGGCAATTACACCAGCATTTCTGACAGCGTTGCTAACATTGGTTTCTGCTAAACTGATGTTATCTTTTTCATTACCCTTGGTATCTAATTTCTTTGCTTCAACAATTGCATCCTGGGCAATTTTTAAATTCGCATCAGCATTTGCAGCGCTGGTAGAATCCAGAATTGCTGCAGAGGAAGCAAATAGTGCACGGTATGACCATGCTTCAGGCATTATTTTAGATTTCTCATCAGCAATGGCTTTATCTGTATGGGCTAAACCTTTTGCCAAAGCTTCAAGTTTCTTCGCTAGTGGAGTTGTTGCACTGGAATTGGTGATCTGGAACAAATTCCAATCGTTTTTTGCGGCATTAACTTCACTTTTCTGAGCAAATGCAGCGCTTACCGCACCTGCTAAAACTATACTTAGAAATACTTTTTTCATAATTTTTATGCTAATCTTATTTTTAGTTTAATTTTCTTCTTCTTCCGCTTCGTTATCTGATTCCCCCTCTTCTTCTTCAGTCTCAGTATCATCAGTTTCAGGTGAAGTATCCGCTTCCAGCTCTTCGCCGTTTGTAACTACCACATCAGTTAAATCTACTGTTTCTTCTTCATCTTCCTCATGGTCGATTTTTGTTACTGAAGCAATCTCGTCATCACCTTTTAATGAGATTAAACGAACCCCTTGTGTGGCGCGTCCCATTACCCTCAATGCTGAAACCGGAATTCTGATAACAATTCCTGAACGGTTAATGATCATCAGATCTTCGCTGTCGGTAACGTCTTTTATAGAAACCAATTGTCCGGTTTTTTCAGTAACGTTAATCGTTTTTACCCCTTTACCACCACGGTTGGTTACACGGTAATCTTCAATATCGGTACGTTTACCATATCCTTTTTCTGATACTACTAACACCGTAACCTCAGGATTGTTTACAGCAATCATGCCAACAACTTCATCCTGATCATGCGCAAGCCTGACACCACGTACACCTGTAGCGGTTCTACCCATCGGACGAACGGTTTTTTCGTTGAAGCGGATGGCCCTGCCTGAACGCAATGCCATTACAATTTCGCTTTCGCCATTGGTTAAACAAGCCTCTAACAAGATATCGCCTTCATTAATGTTAATGGCATTGATACCATTAACACGCGGACGTGAATATGCTTCAAGAGAAGTTTTCTTAATGGTACCTTTTTTAGTACACATAATGATGAAATTGTTCTCTAAATATTCCTGGTCTTTAAGGTTTTTAACCTTGATATAAGCTTTGATTTTCTCTTCTTTCGGAATATTAATGATATTCTGTATCGCCCTTCCCTTACTGGTTCTCGAACCTTCCGGAATTTCGTATACCCTCAGCCAGAAACACCTTCCTGCTTCGGTAAAGAATAACATATAATTGTGGTTGGTGGCCACCAGCATGTGCTCAATAAAATCTTCATTTCTTGAGGTACTGCCTTTTGAACCTTTTCCGCCCCTGCCCTGTGCTTTAAATTCGCTTGCCGGCGTGCGTTTAACATAACCTTCATGAGATATGGTAATCACCACTTCTTCATCATCGATGAAATCTTCCATGCTCATATCTTCAGCCGAGTGAACGATGGTGGTTTTACGCTCATCGCCAAACTTCTGTTTTACTTCTTCCAGCTCGTCTTTAATGATTTTCATCCTTAAACCTTCATCTGCCAGGATAGATTTCAAATATTCGATGGTTTTCATCAGTTCGGCATATTCTTCTTTGATCTTATCACGCTCTAGTCCGGTTAAACGACGTAGAGTCATATCAAGAATAGCACGTGCCTGAAGGTCGCTCAGCCCGAATTTCTCCATCAGGCCTAAACGGGCTTCGTCTGGTGTTTCGGAAGCACGGATTAATTTAATTACTTCATCTAAATGATCCAAAGCAATCAAATAACCCTCTAAAATATGTGCCCGTTTTTCAGCCTCAGCCAGTTCGTATTTGGTACGGCGAACGATTACATCATGGCGGTGATCCACAAAATGTACAATCAAATCTTTAAGATTCAACATTTGTGGACGTCCCTTTACCAGTGCAATATTATTTACGCTGAAAGAGGTTTGTAAGGCCGTATATTTATATAGGTTGTTTAAAACGATTGAGGCATTGGCATCGCGTTTAATTTCGTACACGATACGGATACCATCTTTGTTCGATTCGTCTTTAATGTTGGCAATGCCCTCCAGTTTTTTCTCGCCTACCAATTCAGCAGTACGCTCAATCATCTGGGCCTTGTTTACCTGGTAAGGAATTTCGGTAACAATAATAACCTCGCGGTCTTTAATGCTTTCTATTTCGGCTTTTGCACGCATTACAATACGTCCGCGGCCGGTTTCGAACGCTTCTTTAACGCCGGTATATCCATAAATGATACCGCCGGTAGGGAAATCAGGAGCTTTAACAAACTTCATTAATTCCTCTATGGTAATATCCCTGTTGTCAATATAATTTACCACCCCATCAATTACTTCTGTTAAATTGTGTGGTGCCATATTAGTGGCCATACCTACTGCAATACCAGAAGATCCGTTAACCAATAAGTTAGGGATTTTTGCAGGTAAAACGGTTGGTTCTTGTAGCGTATCATCAAAGTTTAACTGAAAATCTACCGTATCTTTATTGATGTCGGCAAGCATTTCTTCAGCGATTTTCGAAAAACGCGCCTCCGTATAACGCATTGCCGCCGGAGAATCGCCGTCAATGTGGCCAAAGTTTCCCTGGCCATCTACCATAGGATAGCGCAAGCTCCAATCCTGGGCCATACGTACCATGGTAAAATATACTGATGCATCACCATGGGGGTGATACTTACCTAAAACCTCCCCTACAATACGGGCAGATTTTTTATGTGGTTTATTGCTGGTTACACCAAGATCAAGCATACCATATAAAACACGGCGGTGTACAGGTTTTAATCCATCGCGTACATCAGGCAATGCCCTTGATACGATAACCGACATTGAATAATCAATGTAGGCCGATTTCATCTGCTCTTCTATGTTAATTGGAATGATTTTGTCGTTCTGCTGATTCTCTAAATCTTCTGCCATAAATTATTATTCTCGCTACTTGAAACGATATTAAAAAAGGGTGTTGTTATAACCTTGCGAATTTAGCAAAATTTAGCCGGATTAAGGCATTGTGGAAAATTTTTGACCGTTGCCATAGGTTTTTTACTCTCGGCCGGATTTTAAGTTATTGAAGGCCAGTTTAAGAGTTTTTAATCTATAACCTGTCAGGTTTTTGAAATCTGACAGGTTTGCCTACTTGGATGGATGATTTTTTTGGAAATGTAGGGTACTGTTTTAGTGGCAGTCTGCAGCCCTGCTACCGCTCCAGGTCCTCAATCGTACCTCGCTGTGGGATTTCCGCTATATCAGGTTTATGAACGGCGATTGTGTATGATATGCTGATTTAGACCGCTCAGTTTTCTGGAACTAAAATTTACATTCTTAAGTAATTCTGATACTTTTGTTTTTCAACCTTTTAAAGATGGCAAACAATAAGAAATCTGCAATGAGTTTCATTATGGTCACCCTCCTGATTGATTTTACAGGTTTTGGGATCATTATCCCTGTTTTACCTAAGCTTATACAGGATTTGACCGGCAGTGGTTTCGGTTTGGCCGCAGAATACGGGGGCTGGCTTACACTGGCCTATGCATCAGTACAATTTATAAGCGCTCCAATTATCGGTTCATTGAGCGATCGTTACGGAAGAAGACCCGTATTATTAAGCTCTTTGTTTGGTTTAGGTATTGATTATATCTTTTTGGCGTTTGCTCCTTCCATTATATGGTTGTTCGTAGGACGTATCATTGCAGGTATCACAGGTGCCAGTTTTACTACCGCCCAGGCATACATTGCCGATGTTTCAGCTCCCGAAAAAAGGGCGCAAAATTTTGGGCTGGTTGGCGCTGCATTCGGTGTTGGTTTTATTTTAGGTCCCGTTTTAGGTGGTATTTTTAGCCATTTCGGCACCCGGGTACCATTTATGATCGCTGCAGGCTTGTCCTTAGTGAACTGGCTTTATGGTTATTTTATATTGCCGGAATCGTTACCTATTGAGAAACGCAGGGCTTTCGACTGGAAAAGGGCCAACCCCATTGGCTCATTGCGCAGTATCGGTAAATATCCGGCATTGGCGGGCTTAATGGCTACCTTATTTTTGCTGTATTTTTCCAGTCATTCGGTTCAATCCAACTGGACATTTTACACCATGGAGAAATTTAACTGGGATGCGGCATGGGTTGGTTATTCATTAGGCTTTGTGGGGTTGGTTATCGGAATTGTACAGGGTGGATTAATCAGGATAATTTTACCAAAAATAGGTGAAAAAAAAGCAGTTTACTTCGGTCTTATTTTATATGTAATCGGCTTTGTAGCATTTGCCTTCGCATCTAAAGGCTGGATGATGTTTGCGTTTATGCTTCCTTACGGTTTGGCCGGAATTGGCGGACCTGCCATGCAGGGGCTGATTTCTAATCAGGTGCCTGCCAATGCGCAGGGCGAAATGCAAGGTGTTTTAACCGGTTTACAAAGTTTGGCAGCCATATTTGCGCCCTGGGTAATGACACATATTTTTGCTTATTTTATAGAAGGTAATGCACCGGTTTATTTTCCAGGTGCACCGTTTATATTGAGTGCGGTGTTAACTTTGATTGGATTGTTTATTGCGATCAGATCTTTGCAAAAGCACCATTAACAAAAAAGTAGATTGATGAAAAAAATATTAAGATTTACATTTTTGCTTTATTCTTTATTTTTTATTGAGAATAAATGCCACGCTCAAAGCAAAGCAATCCACTGGGAAGGAACATATACAGTGAATTATCAAGCAGATTTTAAAATTAAAATCTATAAAGTCAATAGTAAATATAAAGCTATAGTGACCACTGAATTTACAGATCAGTTGTGTAACACAGCATTTCCTGACGAACACACCATTACCTTGTATTTCGAAAAAAACACCAGAGGGAAGGGTTTATCCTTTATTAAAAAAGGGGATTGGATAATACAAATTAAGAATATTAGAAACGATTACTATTTCATGCATAGAGGATTTCCGTTAACATCAAATCCAGATGATATCAGAATGAAAAAAACTTAAATAATTTAATGAATTAATTTAAAGTTAGAGTAACTCATTTGCCAGATTAGCCAACTCACTCCGCTCTCCTTTTTGTAAGGTAATATGCGCATATAGCGGATGGTTTTTTGCGTTTTCGATTAAATAAGACAAACCATTACTTTCCGAATCGAGGTAAGGTGTATCAATCTGATAAATATCACCAGTGAAAACAATTTTAGTATGCTCCCCTGCCCTTGAAATGATGGTTTTAACTTCGTGCGGTGTTAAGTTCTGTGCCTCATCAATGATGAAGAAGATTTTGGTGAGGGTTCTGCCCCTGATAAATGCCAGAGGTGCGATGGCTATTTTTTCAGTTGTAATCAGTTCATCAATCTTTTCTGACATTTTATCATCTCCAATAAACTGCTCTTTGATAAACCGCAGATTATCCCAAATGGGTGCCATAAAAGGATCTGTTTTAGATTTTGCATCGCCCGGCAGGAAACCAATATCTTTATTGCTCAGTGAAACAATGGGCCGGGTGACATAAATCTGCCTGAAATTTTTACGCTGTTCCAGCGCACTGGCCAGGGCCAACAGTGTTTTACCAGTTCCGGCATTGCCCTGTATGCTTACCAGTTTAATTTCCGGATCTAAAAGTGCGTGGATGGCAAATGCCTGCTCGATATTTTTCGGTTTTATTTTAAAGATTGCATCGGTTGAGACAGCCGAAATCGTTTTTAAACGATGGTTATAAAATACACTGGCCGTTTTTCTTTTATTTTTTAAAACGTAAAAGTGATTGGCGTTTTTAGGTGGTAGTGTTATTTCGCCTGCATCAATAAATGATTGGTTTTTTACTTTCTCAATGATGTCAATCGGAAAATTACCCAATTCGGTCTTGCCGGCGTAGAGTTCATCTACATTTTTAATCTTGCCTGTTTCGTAATCTTCAGCATTTAAATCCAAAGCCTTTGCTTTTAACCTCAGACAGATGTCTTTAGATACCAGTATTACTTTTTTATCTGGGTATTCTTCTTTTAAACTTAATGCTGCGTTTAAAATCTTATGGTCGGTTTTACCTTTTCCATAAACCTCTTCTGCATTTACAGTTAATGACTTTTCATTTAAAACGACCTTAAATTTACCTAAATCGTGACTTTTCAGTGAAATCCAATCGCTGATGAGTTTTTGCTTCGAGGTTTCATCAATAAGGCGGATAAAACTTCTGGCTTCGAAATTTCGGGTATCATTACCGCTTTTAAAATGATCGAGTTCTTCTAAAACCTGGATGGGAATGGCTACATCATGCTCCTGAAAGTTGTTGATCGCGTCATGATCGTATAAAATGACTGAAGTATCAAGAACGAATATCTTTTTTGACAGACCGGAGAATGATTTACCTTTTTTAGCCATTTGGTAAATTTAATGTTTAAGCATTAAATAAAGGAAATTCCTTGATTTTTATATAATGGATGCTACCTCAGGATACGCCAACACCTGGGTTTAAAATAAAAACGGGGACCTTCTTCTTTCGATTGAGTTCCCCGTTTTAACTTTAAAATAACCGTAGTTACATTTAAAGCATCAAATCTTGTTTACTTTGATTTTTCCGTTTTCGTTAGGTTTTTTCAACTTTTACGATTCGTGAAAATTTATTTCCAGCTCATCCGTCCGTAAACTTCGTAGCTTTCTATAAGCGCTGTTTGGGCCTGTGCGATTTTCTTATTGTCCAATCTTTCGATGTGTATATATATTCTTACTCGGTTTTACCCTTTCTGAAATTAATCGTTTTCCCTGTAAACGATCCGAAATAATTCTCCTTTCGGTTCTTTATCTCTTTTGGATTGTTTTGTCAGCATTCAAAGTACTCCGTATTTGATATGATCTAATTTAGGGCATAAACTATTAATTATCAAGTATAAAGTAAATGTTTTTATGAACAATGTTATCCACTTAAAAACACTGGTTATCAACAGGTTGAATTCAACTAAACTTCGAATTTATGGTTGAGTGCGGCATTTTTTGAGTTTGTCAACAACAGACGTTAATACACTTATTAACATGTTTACAGGTGTTTAGTAATCAGTTGATTATCGTTTTTCTGCGCAAGGATAGTAAAAAAACAAAAAACTTAATTTTAATCCCAACAAAAAACATCCCTATTATGTTATTTTTGTAACATGCAGATCAGGCAACCCATTAGAAATATACAAGACTTTTTATTGAGTACGTATTTTGCCGATGGTCTCCGTATTACCATAGGTGTACTACTCCCCTCTTTAATCTTTGCCCAGTTTAGCTTATTAAAATACGGCATGACTCTATCTTTGGGCGCTTTATGTGTCAGTGTGGTGGATAGTCCGGGGCCGATGGTACACCGCCGAAATGCCATGCTGATTACCACGGCACTCATTTTTACCTTCTCCATCATCACTGGCCTAACCAATAAAAATCATTACTTTATAGGCTTTTTATTGGCCGTATCAAGTTTTGTATTTTCGATGTTTTATATCTATGGCATCAGGGCGGCATCAGTAGGTACCGCAGTATTGTTGATTATGGTACTGAGTATTGATGATATCCGACCATGGCAGGAGGTATTGTTACATGCCGCTTTGGTGCTGGCTGGTAGCCTATGGTATACCGGTTTAAGCTATTTTGTGTATCGCTTACGTCCTTTTCGTTTGGTACAGCAATCGCTAAGTGATTCCATTTTAGAGGTGGCAGAATTTCTTCGTGAAAAAGCCAAATTTTATCATCAGAATAATAACTATGATAAAACCTATTCAGAACTGTTACAACTTCAGGTCTCCGTTCATGAAAAGCAAGATGCGGTGAGGGAATTATTATTCAGAACCCGCGAAATTGTGAGGGATTCGACTCCTGAAGGCAGATTTTTATTATTGGTGTTTGTAGATATGGTAGACCTGTTTGAGCAGGTGATGTCTACCTATTATAATTACCAGCAGTTACACGACCAGTTTGATAAGGCCGGTATCTTATCAGATTATGAAATGGCCATTAAGCGGATTTCGTATGCCCTTGATGATATTGCATTTGCCCTGAAAAGCGGAGGCATACCTGTTATTTCGAAGCGTTTACTGATTGAGATCGAAAGGTTAAAGATCAAAATAAATCATCTGGAAAAAAACAACCAAAACCAGGAATACAATACCCTGGGCATTATCGCCTTGAAAAATATCGAGGTGAACATCGAAAATATCCTGGCAAGGGTTAGAACCATTTTCAGCTACTTTAAAATCAGAAACAGCAAAGATATTAGAAAGGCTGAGGTAGATACAGAGAAATTTATCACCAGGCAAAAATTCGATTTCAACCTGTTTACAGAGAATTTAACCTATACCTCTTCTACCTTCAGGCATTCGTTACGGGTTACCGTGGTGATGTTGCTGGGTTTTATTGTGGCTCAGATTCTTGATTTTTCACATAGTTACTGGATTCTTCTCACCATCCTGGTGATTTCGAAACCGGGATTCAGTTTAACCAAAGAGCGTAATTATCAGCGTTTAATCGGTACTACGGTCGGGGCTTTTATCGGTATGGGGGTAATTACCTATATCCATGACCGGAATACGCTGTTCGTCATTCTGTTAATCTGCATGATCGGCTGCTACAGTTTCCAAAGGAAAAATTATGTAGTCAGCGTACTTTTTATGACTCCTTATATCTTAATCCTGTTCGATTTTCTGGGAATGGGATCGATCGCTTTGGCACGTGAAAGGATTTACGATACCTTTATAGGCTCTGGTATTGCTTTGTTAGCCAGTTATTCCTTATTCCCAACCTGGGAACATGAAAAGCTGAAAGAAGCTATGGTAGATATGCTAAAAGCAAATAAAGCGTATTATGAACAGGTGATTAAATTGTATTTTGAAAAAAATTACAACAGAACGGAATATAAGCTGGCCCGTAAAGAGGTGTATGTAAGTACCGCGAATTTAGCTTCATTATTTCAAAGGATGTTCTCTGAACCCAAAAGCAAACAGCTGTTTATTAAAGAGGTTCATCAGTTTACCGCACTAAGCCATTTATTGTCATCTTATGTTGCAACACTTTCGCTATACAATAAAGAACACCAGTTTATCTTCGAGAGTTTCGAGACCTTAAAGCCGATCGCCAATAATACCAACTATTTATTAGACGCTTCTATTGATAATCTGGAGCAGGGAAAGGACGCAATAGATAATGTACCTTTAATCAGGTTAAACGATAATGGAGTTGCAATAAAAAAAGGAGAAGACCTGGTTCCTGAGCAGTTTGACCTGATCCAGAAAGTGGCTTACGATATTTACAAATTATCGGTAAAAATAAGGCTTTAATTGATAACCGGAATTAACTTCCAATTTCACCCTTAGACGTTTCAGCAGGCAGTATTTACGGATGCCTGAAACAAAGGCCAGTATAATTTGTTAAACCTAGTCAATTAAGAAATGATGATGGAAAAGTTATATACGGCTGAAGTTACAGCTACCGGAGGAAGAGACGGACACATTAAATCGGGTGACGGAATTTTAGATTTAGAGCTGAGAAAACCAAAAGAATTAGGTGGCCAGGGTGGAGCAACGAATCCTGAAGAATTATTCGCAGCAGCATGGGGACCTTGCTACTTAGGTGCCTTAGGTTCTATTGCCGAACGCGAAGGTGTTGATGTTAGCGAAGCTAATGTTAAGGTGCTTGTTTCGTTTAATAAGGATGGAAATGCATTTGCACTTTCGGCAGATCTTGATGTTCACATTCCAGGGATTTCGCATGAGGAAGCCCAGGCGCTAGCAGATAAAGCTCATCGTGCCTGTCCATATTCGAAAGCAACCAAAGGTAATATTGAGGTAAGGGTAACAGCGGTATAGACAAATTTCCCTCGTGCTGTCGGATGTTACCATCCGACAGGTAGATAGATTTCAGACCAAAGTATTTATAAACGATAAAGTCCCGGATTTTAATCCGGGACTTTATTGTTTATAGCATTATTTGCATTGTGAGTTGGAAACAACTGACAGCACAGATGTTTTATGAATTATGTTAAACAGCTTCCGGCTCCATTCTTGTATTAGCGGGTCTGCCATTTTTAAACGCATCGCGGGTTTTCAATCCTAATAATTCAAACATGGCCATATCATCAACAAATGCCGGATTAGGTGTAGTTAATAGCTTATCACCAGCAAAAATAGAACTTGCACCAGCCATAAAGCAAAAAGCCTGTTCCAGTGTACTCATTTCATTTCTGCCAGCTGATAAACGTACGACCGAATTTGGCATTACAATACGTGCTGTTGCAATCATCCTGACCATATCCCAGATCGGAACACGTGGCTGATCGGCTAAAGGTGTTCCTTTTACCGGTACCAAAGCATTAACGGGTACTGATTCGGGATGTTTTTCCATGTTTGATAAGGTTTGCAGCATGGAAACCCGGTCTTCTACTGTTTCCCCTAAACCAATAATACCGCCACTACATACGGTTAGTTTAGCTTTCCTTACATTTTTGATTGTATTTAAACGGTCATCATAAGTTCTGGTAGATATAATCCGCTTGTAATCATCTTCAGAAGTATCGATATTATGATTATAGGCATACAAACCCGCATCAGCTAAGCGCTGTGCCTGGTTTTCGGTAAGCATGCCCAATGTGCAGCAAACTTCCATATCCATGTCATTAACGGCTTTAACCATTTCAATCACACGGTCAAAATCGCGGTTATCGCGTACTTCGCGCCAGGCAGCACCCATACATAAACGAGATGCTCCGCCCTCTTTGGCTTTAACAGCAGCGCTAACTACCTGGCTTACCTGCATCAGGGGCTGTACTTCTAAATCAGTATGGTAGCGGGCCGCCTGTGGGCAATAGCTACAATCTTCTGCACAGCCACCGGTTTTAATGGAAATTAATGAACTCACCTGAACTTCATTATAATCTTTATTTTCGCGGTGAATGGTTGCGGCTTCATAAACCAGATCCAAAAACGGTCTATTATAAATTTCGTATATTTCTTCTTTTGTCCAATCGTGTCTTGTTGTTTGCATCGGGATCAGATTTTGCAGATAATTTTTTTGTTTTAATTAATTAACAGCCATTCCAGTTTGGTTTTGCCCTAATCCTGGTCTTGCTGGTTTATAGTAAAAGTTTGCTGGCCAATCCTAAAATTAACAGGAATCCAAAAACATCGGTAAAAGTAGTAATAATTATAGATGATGCAATGGCAGGATCAATACCTACACGTTTTAAAATAAGCGGAATACCTGCACCTGTTATCCCTGCAATAATCAGATTACCGGTCATAGCCAGGAAGATAACCAGACCAAGCATTGGGTTTCCATCAAAAAAGAAAGCAAAAATAAATACGATTAAACCATTAGCTGCACCGTTAATTAAGCCTACCGTAAATTCTTTCAATACCGTTCTGTAAGCTTGCTTATCCGTCAAGTCATAGAGCGATATACGTCTTACCGTTACCGCAAGTGCCTGGGTGGCTGCATTTCCGCCCATGCCCGCAATAATGGTCATGTACGCCGCTAATGATGGAATCAGTTTAATAGTGGGGTCGAAATAACGTACTACTGAAGAAGCAAGGAAAGCCGTGCCCAGGTTAATAATTAACCAGGGTAAACGTGATTTCACGGCTTCAACCCAGTTACCGCTCAATTCCTCATCTTCCGATACTCCTGAAATTTTCAGGATATCCTCGGTACTTTCCGCTTCCATTACATCAATCACATCATCGAAAGTTACCCTGCCAAGCAGTTTTTGATTTTCATCTATTACCGGGATACTGGTTAAGTTATACTGTGAAATCAAATTGGCTACTTCTTCCTGATCTGTATTAGGATGGACATAAACCGCATCTATTTTAACCAGTTCCGTTATTTTGGCATTGTGTTTTGCCTTAATGATATCTTTTAAGGAAACAATGCCTTTAAAAGCTTCCTCATCATCCACTACATAAATGGTATAAAACTCCTCCATTTCCTCGCTCTGGCGGATAATCTCATCAATAGCATCCTTTTTGGTAAGGTTAATGTTTACACAGATCAGTTCTGTGTTCATCAAACCACCTGCAGTTTTTTCGTCGTAGGTTAAGAGGTTTCGGATTTCTGAAGCATGGTCTTCGGTCAGGTCTTCCAGAATTTCTTTCTGCTCATGGTCTTCCAGTTGCGAAATAATATCTGTAGCATCATCATAATCCAGCTCTTCAACAATCTCTGTACGTTTATCGGGGTGAAGTTCAAAAAGTAATTCCTCCGGGTGGGATTCCTCATCCATTTCCGAGATAATCTCTGAAGCTATCTCGGCCGGAAGAAGGTTTATAATATGCCGCTGTTCAGATTTATCCAAACGTTCGAACAAAATCGCGATTTCGGAGGCATGGTACTCCTCTAAAACCATTTTTAAAGTTTCATCGCCAGCTAAAATTGCATTTTTAACCTTGAGTACGTCGCTTTTATCTATTTCGAATGACTGCATCTATAACCTAAACCAAAATGCCCTAAAGCTACGAATATTAACAATTGATTTCAGGACCCTTTCAAATTTATATTAATCTTTTAATTTTTCCTATTGAATGTATTTATACGTCATGAATCATGATAATGCTATTTTGGCGTCATCGTTTCAACTGGAACGCAGCGGAATGGAGAGATCTATATAGATAGAATTCCCGAATGCGTTGCATTTCGTTCAAAATGGAGAAACTAGAGGAAACTTTTTGTTCAAGTTCTATTTAAACCAACCCTTCCGCCAAAAATAAATCACTTGTATAATGGCAATCACGGCCATAACAATCCAGGTGTACAGATAACCATGTTCAGCATATAACTCTGGCATATTATCTTTTAATATTTTTCCGGTTAGAGGATCCTCTCTGCTGAAATTCATACCATAAATTCCCGCTATAAAGGTTAACGGAATAAATATTGACGAAATAATGGTCAACACCTTCATGATTTCGTTCATGCGGTTACTGATAATCGATAAGTTCATATCAATATTGGCAGATGCAATCTCCTTTAAAGATTCGATAAAATCGATAATCTGGATGCAATGGTCATAAGCATCTTTCATGTAGGTTTTGGTCAGATCGGATATTAATGGACTGTCTGAGCGGATAATGTCATTTAATTTATCCCTTTCTGGCCAGGTTACTTTTCTAATGGTGATCAAAGATCTTTTAATGGCCTGTGTATCGTACATGATCCTTCTATCAGGATGGTCGTATAACCGGTCTTCAATCGCATCTAATTCTTCGCCCCAAAAATTCAGAAGTGCAAAATAGTTGTCTACAATTACATCCATGATGGCGTACATTAAGTAACTACTGCCGCCAATGCGGATGTTGCCCTTTCCTATTTCCAAACGTTTCCTTACCGGCTCAAAACAATCTGCATAGGTTTCCTGGAAAGTGATTAATGTACGCTCTGATAAGATAAAAGAAATCTGATCGTTACAGAGCACATTTTCATCGCTTAAATATAAATGCCTGCTTACTGAAAAAATGTATTTATCGTTATCGTATTCATCCAGTTTAGGACGTTGATAAGAGCTGGTAATGTCTTCCAGTACAAGCCTGCTGATATCTAATTTAGCATATAGAGTTTCAAATATATTGGGGTCAGCCAGGCCTTTAATATCAAACCAGTAAAAAAAGTCTTTGTTTTCGATCAGTTTATCGATGTTATTGATGTTTTCCAGTTCTGTTTTCTTATAACTCTTATCGTTATAAGCATGCAGTACAATAACTGGCTTTAAGGCATCTTCATCAATGGCGTATAAACCCGGACTGGTGCCGGGAGCCGGGACTTTGTAGTGCTTATGACGGTTACGTGGCTTGCTTTTTCCCATATGTTATAAATATAGCCGGGCTTGTGGACCCTGGTTAAATAACAGATCAACAATACTTAAGTTGGGTAAAAATTGATGTTTATCTTCAAAAACCTGATAATAGGGTTTATTGTTTACAATATCTTCAGGTTTTTTAGGGTTCATGGCTGAGCGGAAATCGAGTGCAGGCTGGATGTTATCAAAATACTCGCCCGTGAGTTCAAAGCGTTTATTTAGTTTTAATTTTTTATTCAGCCACATTAAAAGTTCGAGGTTGTAATCGAACAAAAATTCAAATTTATCGGTATAGAAACGATTAAGTTCATCTTCATAAAACTCAAAATAGGCTGAGCTGCGGTAACAGCTTTCTAAGCTTAACCAATGTAAACGTTGCCAGTTAAAATCGTAACTTATCCGAACATCTTTCATTTTTGTATGTGTTTTTGAACCTTTAACCAACGGAACGGTAATATCTAATTTGCCATTAGGTGAGTAAATGCTGGCCCTGTTACGGTAAGTCTGTTTGGCTAAATGCTCATGTTGTTCTATTAAAAAATCTTCTCCCAGCTGTTGCAATAAACTAAAATAACCTACTGGTGGAAGATAAAATAATGGAAGTATAGCTGTATTTTGCATTTGAAAATTTATGTTTGTAGCTGAAACGTTTTAAAAATAATGATTAAGAAAGGGATTGCGCATGTAGGCGTATTTTTTTTGTACCTGTTATCGCTGCTCCCCCTGCCCTTTTTGTTTTTTTTTGCAAGATTACTATATTATCTTCTTTATTACGTAATTGGCTATCGAAAAAAAGTTGTCAGACAGAATTTGACGCAATCCTTTCCTGAAAAATCTGCTGCCGAAATAAGAGTCATCGAGAAAAAATTCTTTGTATACCTGGCAGAACTCATTTTTGAAATCATCAAAATGACGAGTATTTCAAAATCGGAAGCTTTAAAAAGGGTAAAGTTTACGGGATTGGAACAATTAGAGTCGCATTTTAAAGCCGGAGAAAGCGTACTGGCTTGCACCGGTCATTACGGAAACTGGGAATTGGGTACCCTGGCGCTTGGATTAAGCATATCTGCCAAAACCCTGGTTATTTTTAAGCCCATCAAAAATAAAATCTTCGAAACGTGGTTTGACTGCATGAGGACAAAGTTCGGTAATGTTTTTATTGCCATGAGGCAAACCCTGCGGGGAATAGCTGCTTATAAAAACGAACCTACCCTATTGTGCTTTGCTAGCGACCAGTCGCCCACCAGGGAGGAAGCCAAATACTTTACAGATTTTTTAAATCAACCCACAGCTGCACTTTTAGGCGTAGAAAAGATTGCGAAATCGACCAGAAGACCGATATATTATTTCAAAGTAAGTGTAGTCAAAAAAGGTTATTACCATGTAGAAGTAATACCCATGTGTCTCGATCCGGAAAGCATACACGAATTTGGGATTACTGACCTGCACTTTAAATTTTTAGAAAACATTATAAAAGATCAGCCCCAATACTGGCTATGGAGCCATAAGCGCTGGAAATTTAAACCCGAACAAAAAGAATGAACCCATCAGTAGCTGTTGTAATTTTAAACTGGAATGGAAAGGCATATTTAAAGCAGTTTTTACCCGGAATCCTGCTTTCCGAATATGACAACCTGCAGATTGTTGTGGGCGATAATGCTTCGACCGACGATTCAGTTTTATTTTTACAAGAAAACTTTCCAACTGTTAAAATTATTCAGAACGACCAGAATTATGGATTTGCGGGAGGCTACAACAAAGTTTTGGAGCGCGTTGAAGCAGATTATTTTGTTTTGCTTAATTCTGACGTAGAAGTAACCCCAAATTGGATCAAGCCTGTGGTTGATTTGATGGAAAGCGATATGCGTATTGCTTCGGCACAGCCTAAAATTAAATGGCAGTTAAACAAAAAACAATTTGAATATGCAGGTGCCGCGGGCGGATATCTTGATATTTATTCGTTTCCTTTCTGTCGCGGCAGGCTTTTTAATGTATATGAGCTTGACAATGGTCAGTACAATGATGCAAGGGAGGTTTTTTGGGCAAGTGGGGCGGCATTTTTTATCAAAAGTAAATGCTGGATAGAGGCCGGAGGACTGGACGCCGATCTTTTTGCACATATGGAAGAAATAGATCTTTGCTGGCGATTAAAAAACCTCAATTATAAAGTCATGTACTGTCCGGACGCTGAAGTATACCACGTAGGCGGCGGAACTTTACAAACTGAAAATCCTTTTAAAACTTACCTTAATTTCAGGAATAACCTGATCATTATGCAAAAAAACCTCCCGGCAGGTGATGCAATTTTTAGGATTACCATCCGGATGTTTATCGATTTTGTTGCCTGGTGGCATTTTTTACTGACCGGAAAACCAAAATTTACGATGGCCGTGACCAAAGGCCACTGGCATTTTCTTAAATCGCTTTTAAAAACAAGCAAAAAACGGACAGCTTTTCAGAAAAATTATACCAAACACACAGGGGTGTATAACAACAGTATTGTTTGGGCATTCTTTATAAAGAAAATTCAATATTTTTCGAAATTAAAATAAAGCATTTCGTCCTTTCGAGTGAAGCGAACAGATATTCATCAGTAGCAAAATATTTAAACTTGCTTAAAAGATTTCTCGACTGCGTTGCACTTCGCTCGAAATGACGAATCGATCTTCCCGATATTACCTGATGCTACCTGTGATAGTTTTAAGACTAACAAATTATATTACACCAATAAACTTTCTATTGCCAGGCGGTAACCCTTCATTCCAAAGCCGGTTAACACCCCCTGGCAGTTTTTTCCGGTTAAGGAAACATGTCGGTATTCTTCACGGGCGTAAATATTAGAAATATGCACCTCAACCACCGGCGTTTTAATGGCGGCAATGGCGTCTGCAATGGCAACCGAGGTATGTGTATAACCGCCAGCATTTAGCACTACTCCATCATAACTAAAACCAACCGCATGTAATTTATTAATAATCTCACCCTCAACATTACTTTGATAGTATTCGATTTCGATATCCGGATAAGCCGTTCTTAGTTCTTGAATATAATCTTCAATGCTGGTATTTCCATAGATAGACGGTTCTCGTACGCCTAATAGATTTAAGTTTGGGCCGTTAATAATTTGTATTTTCATCATATAATGTTGTAACGTTGCAATGTTATAAAAAATCTCAAATAAAAGCATGCTTTGGTCATCATATATTAAAGGATTTAAATCGTATTTGAAACTGGAACGGTCATTATCTGGAAATTCAATTGATGCCTATCTCAACGATCTCAATAAACTGATCCAGTATTTTCAATCGTTAAATGCAGAACCAAAACTGAATGAAATTACAATAACCCATCTAAAATCTTTCATTTCATGGTTAAATGAACTTGGAATGCTGCCGAGTACGCAAGCCAGGGTAATATCGGGTTTAAAGGCTTTCTTCGCCTATTTAATGATTGAAGATTTGATTTCAAATGATCCAACAGCATTATTGGAAGCGCCAAAGCTCAGTAGAAAATTACCGGATACGCTGAATATTTATGAAATTAATGCCCTTATAGCTGCTATAGATGCTTCCAAACCTGAAGGCATGCGCAACAAAGCCATTATAGAGGTGCTGTATGGTTGTGGTTTAAGGGTAACTGAATTAACCGAATTAAGGATATCAAATGTGTTTGATAAAATTGAATTTATCAGGGTTATTGGGAAAGGAAATAAAGAACGTCTGGTACCCATCGGTAGTGTAGCGCTTAAACTAATTAATATTTACCTGAATGAAGTTCGTGTACATGCCAATATTAAAAAAGGAAACGAAGATTTTGTCTTTCTAAACCGTTTTGGGGCGAAACTTTCACGTATTTCGATATTTAACCTTATTAAAAGCCTTGCTATCTCCGCAGGAATAAAAAAGACGATCAGTCCACATACGTTAAGACATTCATTCGCGACTCATTTAATTGAAGGCGGTGCTGATTTACGTGCGGTTCAGGAAATGTTGGGTCACTCGAGTATTACGACCACGGAGATTTATACACACATTGATCGGGATTATTTAAGGGAGGTGATTACACAATTTCATCCAAGGGCTTAATTATAGACAAATTTAAATATGATTAAAGTTACAGTTCCATTTGATAAAAGCATTTTCATTAAAAGTAATAAACTCAAATTTAGATTAGAATATAAGCAGAGTTATATAAAATTGCTCATTTATGTTATGCTAACAATGGGATTAATAATTTTAATTATTACAGATAAAGGACCATCCTCATCTTTTTATGGGGTAGCTGGAATGATACTTTTCATATTGACCTTTAATTATATCTTAAGAATTATAAATTTAAGAACACTTTTTTTTAGAGAAATGGATGCCCTGAGTGAGAAACATGAGAAACAGAATTTCATTTATACTTACGAATTTACTAATGATGAATTTTGTTATTCTGATAATGAAAAAAGATTTCATTTTAATTGGGGAGCCTTCTCAAATTATTCGGTTATCAATGATTTCTTTATATTGTTTATTGACAAAAAAATATTTCTCATGCTGCACAAATCTGAAACAAGTGAGTCACAATTTAACAATATCATTGAATTAACTAATTCAAAGCTGGATTTTAAAAAAGTTTAGTCATCATAGCCTTACCTAAAACAGCTAATTTTCCTTGCATTATTTTTAAGCACGACGGCATAAATTTGAATTAGAGTGTTTTTGCTGCTTTATGTTTCTTGACTTTTGGACGCCTGACTTGGTGATATCTTCCTTATGATTAAGAAGTTGAGGATATTAAGAATTCTGGATGAGTCCTATAGCTATAGAAATTGATCATTGTTATTGGTTTAGATTCCATCATCCATTTTTCATCGCACCTCTAACATCAAGCCCTGCTTTTACCATCCTATCTTTACCTTGCATGTCTTGTCTTAACTCTATATTTATAAAACCTTTATCTTCCAGCATCTCGATAGTTTCTTTACCAAGATATTCGTTTATTTCGAAGTAAAGTTGTCCGCCAGGTTTGAGGTTTGTTTGTGCAAATGCTGCAATAGCCTTGTAAAATAGCAGCGGGTTGTCGTCACTTACAAATAATGCCAGGTGTGGTTCGTGTAATAAGACATTGTGATGCATGTCTTCTTTTTCTAAATATCTGATATATGGAGGGTTACTGACGATGATATCAAATTTTTCTTCATATTCAAAATGTAAAATGTCTGCCTCTATAAAATTGATTTCTACACCAATTTGTCTCGCATTCTGTTTGGCGACTGCGATAGCTTCAGGGGAAACGTCCAGGGTAGATACTTTTGCGTATGGCAGATGTTTTTTTAGAGCGATAGGTATACAACCAGATCCGGTTCCAAGATCAAGTATGCTTTGGGCTTTGGAAGATGCCAAACCATTAACTGAAAACTGTTTACTGCAAACCGAGATGATCCAATCTACCAATTCCTCCGTTTCTGGCCGGGGTATCAACACATTTCCATCAACTTTAAAAACTAGTCCATAAAAATGTGCTTCTGCCAAAATATGCTGAATGGGTTTTCCGATCTGCAAATCGTTCAGGATACTCAAAAGTTTTTGCTGATCGATAAAGTTGATTTCCATGTCTTTCGCCATCATCAGTTTACTGCGAGACAGGTTTAAAACCCGTTCGGCAGCCAGACTAAAAAGCCATTTGGCCTCCTCGCTGTCGTAAAACGGCACCAATTCCAATTTATAATGCTCTTCAAGCGCTCCTATTTTCATGTCAGACAAAATTACTTATTTGCGACGATAACCATTCTCTTTTGATCGGCCTGTGATGCTTTTTTTACTACTTTTGCGCTAATGAGTGATGAATTTTATATCAAACGATGCCTTGATCTGGCTACCTTAGCTTCAGGGAATGTTAGCCCTAATCCCATGGTTGGCTGCGTGATTGTTGCAGACGGGAAGATTATCGGGGAAGGTTATCATCAGGAATATGGAATGGCACATGCAGAACCCAATGCGGTTAAAGCCGTATTTGATGCTTATGGCAAAGAGGCCGGGAATCTATTAAAGCGAGCTACAGCGTATGTTAATCTGGAGCCTTGTGCACATTTTGGCAAAACTCCGCCATGTGCTGATTTATTGGTAAAACATCAGCTAAATAAAGTAGTTATTGGCAATAGGGATCCTTTTTCAGGTGTTGACGGCAAAGGTATCGAGCGACTTAAAAATGCAGGTATTGAAGTGGTGAGCGGGATTTTAGATGATGAATGTCATTACTTCAACAGAAGATTTTTTACCAGGATAAAAAAACAAAGACCTTATATTATTTTAAAATGGGCCGAAACCGCTAATGGCTATTTCGCTACAAAGGATGGTCATCAGAAATGGATCAGCGGTGCCCTGGCTAAACGTCTGGCACACCAATGGAGAAGTGAAGAGGATGCGATCCTGGTTGGCAAGCAGACCGCGATAATGGATAATCCGCAGTTAACGTCCCGCGAGTGGCCGGGTAAAAATCCTGTCCGTTTGGTAATTGATAAAAATCTGCAGGTACCACTGTCAAATCATATTTTTAATAATGAAGCCAAAACCATCATTTTTAATGAAATTAAAACCGATGTTGTTGATAATATTCATTATATCCAGATGGAAGATATGCACTTTTATCTGGCGCAAAAAATAGCTTTCCAGCTTTACCTAATGGATATACAGTCGGTTATTATTGAAGGTGGTGCCAAAATTTTAAGTCAGTTTTTAAGTACCAACCTGTGGGACGAAGCACGTATTTTTACCTCATCCGGCAGTTGGAGCGATGGCGTACCTTCTCCAAATATTAGTGGAAACCTTCAAGAAACTGTACAGGTTGGAGACGACAAGCTCTCGATCTATTTAAACGACATCCGATAAAATGATTTATATTATTTTAAGTATTTGCTGCAGTGTTACGGTAGCTGTTTTATTAAAGCTGGCTAAACGATACCAGATTAGCGTTATTCAAGCCGTTACGGTCAATTACTTTATCGCATTAAGCTTATGTTTCCTTTTTTTTAAGCCTGATGTTAAGCTGATCACCTATGCTTCTCCATGGCCCATTTACATTGCACTGGCGATTCTACTGCCTTCGATATTTTTGTTTCTTGCCGCATCAGTAAAGAAGCTTGGCATCGTTAAAACCGACATTGCCCAACGTTTATCGCTATTTATTCCGATACTGGCGGCTTATTTTCTCTTTAGAGAAGATTTTAATCAGTTCAAAGTTATTGGCCTGGCGATAGGGTTCGTTGCTATTGTTTTAACATTCCTCCGAAAATCTGATCATCAGAAAACCGGGAAAGAAAGTTTGCTCTATCCTATTATGGTTTTTGTTGGTTTTGGCGTCATTGATGTGCTCTTTAAACAAATTGCGCTGTACAAAGAATTACCCTATACCACCTCACTTTTTACTGTTTTTGGTCTGGCCTTTATTGTTTCGTTGATATTGGTAATTGCCATGGTGGTGGCTGGCAAAACAAAACTGCAATTGATAAATGTAGTTTGTGGATTTATTTTAGGCTTGTTTAATTTTGGCAATATCCTTTTTTATATGAAAGCGCATAAGGCATTGGCAAACAATCCATCTACCGTTTTTGCCGCGATGAATTTGGGGGTAATTATTGTAGGCACTTTAATCGGGCTGATTGTGTTTAAAGAAAAACTGAGTAAATTAAATTATGCGGGGATAATTTTGGCCATTGCGGCAGTTATCTTCATTACCTTATCACAACATGCTGTTCGATGATTCTTATAAAACAATCGAAAATACTTCAGAGGGTATATTTCGAGATAAGGGGAGCAAATTTATTGCATATGCCTACCCCATCCGTGGCGAGGAAGAAGTAAAACCGATTGTAATGAACCTGCGGTCTGCAAATCCTAAAGCCAATCATTTTTGTTATGCTTACCGTTTAACACCAAAACGTTCGGTTTTTAGGGTAAGCGATGATGGTGAACCATCCGGTACTGCAGGCAAGCCAATACTGAACTGCCTTTTATCTGAAGATCTTACCAATATACTCATTGTAGTGGTACGTTATTTTGGCGGCACCCTACTGGGCGTTCCTGGTTTAATTAATGCCTATAAAAATGCTAGTATAGAGGCTATTAAAGCTTCAAATGTCATTTCCAAAACGGTTAATGATGTGTATGAAGCTCACTTTGAATACCTGCAGATGAACGATGTAATGAAGTTAAGCAAAGAAGAAAATCTGCAGATTTTAGCACAGCAATTTGATATCAATTGCATCTTGAAATTTGAAGTGAGAAAAGCACAACTTAATCAGGTTTTAAGTAAATTTGATAAGATTGATGGTGTCAAGCTAAAATATTTATACACCATTTAGTCACCACAGGTAGTAGCCCACCGAAATCTGCGTGAAAAATACCATGTAAAGAACTTAATCAGTAGCTGCAGATTTGGATATTACAGCGATAAATCTGTTTAAGCCAAATCTGTTGGGATAAAATAAACCAAATATGAAAATATCAGAAAGCGACCTAATCATCAATCCTGACGGCAGCATATATCACCTCAATCTTTTACCAGGAGATATTGCCGAAACGATCATCACTGTTGGTGATCCTGACCGCGTTGGCGAGGTTAGTAAATATTTTGATCAGATAGAATTTAAAAAAGGTAAACGGGAATTTGTTACACACACCGGGTATGTAGGCAAAAAACGCGTTACCGTACTCTCAACAGGAATCGGAACGGATAATATAGATATCGTTTTCAATGAGTTGGATGCACTTGTTAATGTTGATTTTGAAACGCGTGAAGTAAAAAAATCGCTTACTTCTTTAAATATAATCAGAGTAGGTACATCTGGTGCGGTCCAGCCAGATATCCCGATGGGAACCATTTTAGCTTCATCGTATAGCTTAGGAATGGATGCTTTAATGAATTATTATGTTCATCAATTATCTCCTGATGAACAACTGTTGCTGGATGACGTAAAAACTCACTTTGGTCAACTTAAACATATTAACCCTTATCTAACTGCTGCGGATGATGGCCTGCTACATACCATTGGTAAAGACATGATTCACGGTATCACCATTACTGCCCCGGGTTTTTACGCGCCACAAGGCAGAATCGTAAGGGCAAAAAATTCGGTTACAGATTTCATTGGTTTAATTAACAGTTTTCAGCGTAACCAGCACCGCATTACTAATTTAGAAATGGAAACTGCCGGTATTTACGCTTTAGCTAAAGTTTTGGGGCATAAAGCACTGTCAATTAATGCTATTTTGGCCAGCAGGGTAAAGTTTGAATTTAGCAATGAACCGAATAAAATTGTAGAGCAAGCGATTAAAATGGTACTGGAAAGGGTTTAGTTATTATTGTTTAATATTAGTTTTTCGATCAGATTAGGTATTTTTAATTAGGCCGGGCGTCCCCTGACCTGTGAGCTACGCAGTAAACCGAGCCTTCTTCGAGCTCACCGAAGGTTATTTATTTGAGGGTCTTCCCAGCTAAAAGATGTTGACCACGAGTGCTGAGCTTGCCCAAGTATCAAAACGCTTTTAGGGAATTTCAAACATGATCCTTCGACAAGCTCAGGATGACACTTTTACTTAAAATATAGTCTTTGTATATTTCTAAATCGTAGGAATAGTTTCCTTTACCAGTTCATTTCCCCCGGCATCTAAATAAGTACAGGTCATTTCATCCAGGTCTGTAACCCATTTTTCTACACCCGCGTCTGCCGCCTGTTTACAAAAGCTGATGTAATCTGTTTCACCTTGTTGATGTACTTTTAAAGCGTGCTCCAATTTTCCTGCAGAAGCTTCCTCATTAATGACCAATGTTGGATATTCATCAGGACTTACCTGCTGTGCATTGTCTTCATCATCGAAATAGATCGATAAGCCATTGCTGACGTAAACATCATTCCGTTTAACCCCCAATTCCTTAATTTCCTTTATAAACTTCGGAAAATCTGAACCGGATTTGATTTTTGACGCTGCGGCCTGTATATGTTCAATAGTAAACATAAATTATTTATTTAATGAAACTTTGTAAATGGTTGTTTGCGTATACAGTTCATCCGGCCTTAAAATCGTATTAGGGAATGTTGGGATATTAACTGCATTAGGATGATGCTGGGTTTCGACACAAAAGGCATCAAAGCTGTTGTAATCCTTACCCCCCTTTCCATTCTTTACATCTAAATATTTCGCAGTATATAAATGAGCTACCGGTTCTGTGGTGTAAACGCTTAATACTAAACCGCTTTCTTCTTCAATTGTTTTGCTTGCCAGCGACAAATCGCCATAAATTTTATCCAAAACAAAACTCTGATCATAACCTTCATCCCTATTCCAGTCTTGACCTATTGCTTTAGGTTTGGTAAAATCCAGAGGTGTGCCCGCAACAGCGATAAGGTTTCCCGTTACAGAATAATTATCATCCTGCTCTAAATAATGTGAAGCAAAAACCTGTTGTTTATGATTTTCGACACTTCCGCCATTAGGAGCCAGATTAAAATAACCATGATGAGTTAAGTTTATGGCGGTAGCCTGATCTGTTTCTGCTTCATAACTTAAAATCAACTCATCATTTTCGGTGAGTTCGAATGTCAGATCAATCACCAGGTTTCCAGGAAAACCCTCTTCTCCATTCACGCTTTCATATTGCAAGGTAACCGAAGGTTGAGCGCCATCATTGATTTCAATAATATCCCAAATCTTTTTATCAAAACCTACAAGGCCACCGTGCAGCGTATTATCGCCGGCATTTTGCGGCAACTGATAGTCTTCCCCGTCTATACTGAATCTTCCATTTTTTATACGATTGGCATATCTGCCAATGATGGCCCCTAAATATGGATATTTTGCCAGATAACCCGGACTCAGGTATTCATCAAATGTATCGAAGCCGAGAACAATATCCTGCTTTTCACCCCTGGCATTTGTGACTATAAATTTATTGATAATAGCACCATAATTAAATATTTTGACGTAAGTGCCTTTGCTATTGGTGAGTTCGATTGCGATAACTTCATCGCCATCAATAATTTTTCCGGTGGGTATTTGCTGTACGCTCATAAATTGTAACTTAGGGCTTTTGTTTTCAAAACAAACATAGCATTATTAATGCTTTTTATAAATATATTTTAACCCAATGAACATCAGCCTGCAGGAAAAATTCGCCCAGCAATACCATAAAAATGCCGAAGCCATTTATTTTACACCTGGACGGGTTAATCTGATCGGAGAGCATATCGATTATAATGGCGGTTTGGTTATGCCCTGCGCCATCTCTTTAGGAACCTGGGTAGCCATTGCCCCGAACAATGATGGGCAATTCAGGTTTAAAAGTTTAAACTTTGATATTGAAACGGTAGTAACCAGTAATACGGTTAATGAAAAGAATGGCAGCACCTGGACGAATTATCCTATTGGGGTAATCAATGAATTTATAAAAGACGGTAAGGATATCAGCGGCCTGGATTTTCTATTTTATGGAAATATTCCAATCGGATCTGGGCTATCATCTTCAGCTTCAATAGAAATAGCCACTGCTTATGCCCTGAATACCTATTATAACTTAGGCTACGATAAATTAGCGCTTGTTAAAATCGCCAAGCGTGTTGAGAATGATTTTATTGGTCTAAATTCGGGCATCATGGATCAATTTGCGGTTACTTTCGGAGAAAAAGACAAAGCCATTGTGTTGGATTGTGAAACCTTGAAATACAAAATGGTTGATGTTGATCTGGGCAATTATGTGCTGGCCATCATTAATACCAATAAACCGCGGGAACTGGCAGATTCAAAGTACAACGAACGGGTTGCAGAATGCCAAATAGCCCTGAAACAATTAAACGAAGAAATTACGCTCAACTACCTTTGTGAACTTAATGCAGAAAAGTTTGCCCTGCACAGTCATTTAATCAGTGATGAAACCATACTAAACAGGGCTACACATGTGATTAAGGAGAATGATCGTGTACATTTAGCTGCTAAAGCATTAAATGGAGGAGATTTAGCAACATTTGGCCGCTTAATGTATGCTTCTCATGAATCTTTGCGTACCTTATACGAAGTAAGCGGAAAAGAGTTAGATACAGTAGTAGATTTCTGTTCGGGCTACGATCATGTAATTGGCGCGCGTATGACGGGTGCAGGATTTGGAGGATGTGCCATTGCGCTTTTAGAGAAAGGCTATGAAGAAGATTTTGCTAAACACTTAACTGGTTATTATCTTGAAAGAATAGGTTATTCAGCTGCAATTTATATCAGTGAAATTGGTGGCGGACCATCCATTTTATAAAAACAATTGCCACAAGATGCATAACATGTAAATACAGATTCGATATTACATCCAATCTGTGTAATCCTTCCATCTGTGAAATCATTTTGAAAAATAATGAGAAAATTAAAATTAGACGAGTTAAACCGTCCGGATATTGAAGCATTTAAAACACAGGAAAAGTTACCTGTGGTGGTGGTTTTAGATAATGTGCGCAGCATGCACAATGTAGGTTCTATATTCCGTACTGCAGATGGTTTTGCGCTTGAGAAAGTAATACTCTGTGGCATCACCGCACAACCACCCCATCGTGAGATTGAAAAAACGGCCTTAGGTGCCACACAATCTGTTGATTGGATTCATTACACTGATACCCTACAAGCTGTTGACACCCTGCGGAACCTGGGTTATGAAATAGTGGCCATTGAGCAGGCCGAAAACAGTACCATGCTGAATACTTTCAATCCCGATCCCGAGAAAAAGTATGCTTTGATATTCGGGAATGAGGTTGATGGTGTTAGTGATGAGGTAATGGCCAAAATTGATGAATGTATTGAAATTCCACAGTTTGGCACCAAACATTCGTTTAACATCGTCATTTCTGCCGGGATCGTATTCTGGGATTTCTTCGCTAAATTAAAATTGTAATATCCTGATTCAATTCAGCGGCTTTGCGATTCAACATCCATCCGTCTTCACCACATGGGATGTTGGATTAATTTTATCAATGTTTCTCGCTATCAGGGTGCGAAGACTGAGGTTGGGCAGGGAAGCCATAAACCATCATTTAGATAAAATTTCATAGGATAAATCTTAATCATAAACCATTATTGTATATTATTGTGTACAGTAAAATATGGTGCAACTGCCGTTACGTAACTTTTTTGTGAAATAAATTTAACATGTTAATTATCTGATAATATGCTAATTGTGTATTAAATAAGCTATTTGGCAAGATTTTTTCTTATTAGGTTCAAAACAGTAGGATAAAAAAACTGTTAAGACACTAATATTTAAAAATAGAAGAAAATGAATACTAGAATTACTAAATCAACAATGTTGGTTGCCTTATTAGGATTATCATCACAATTATTTGCACAGGAAGTACCACCTCCGCCTCCGGGAAGGTTTGGTAAGCAATCATTAAGAACTTGGAGTATTGGTGCCCATGGCGGTATTCTTAGCCAAAATACGTTTTTAGGTGGCGGAAGTGTTAAAGCTGAAGAGTTTAAAAGTATCGGTTACGGCGCTTTTGTTAAAAAACAAATTTTACCAGCGTTAGGTTTACAGGCTGACTTTTTACGCGGTGAGATTAAAACCCTTAACCAGGCCAGCACCATTGAGCAAAAGAATAGCATTAACTGGTCAGGTTCATTAACAGCTGTTTTAAATATTGCCAACTTCAGTCTGAATACTGAGAACGCAGTTTTAATTCCTTATGTTAAAGCGGGTGCCGGATATATGTCATCTGATTCTGAGGTTGCATCAACCCAGGCTTTCACTGATAGAGAAGGTTGGTTCATTCCTACTGGTGTGGGATTTAAACTTGGTGTAGCTAAAGGAATCAACATCGACTTAGGCTACGACATTAACTTCATCAAGTCCTCTCCAACAGTTAAAAGTGCTTACAACGAGAGCAGATTTTCTTATGCACACGCAGGTTTAGAGTTTGCTTTAGGTAACAAAGAAAATTCTCAGTTACAAAACTACAGCGCGGTTGCCGATTTACGCAAACAAAGTGCTGAAGAAAGTGCTGAGTTAAGAAGAGCCTTATCAACTGCTGAACAAAATGCACAACGTGATAGAGAGCAATATGCTAAAGATTTAGCTGATGATGATAATGATGGTGTAGCAAACAAATTTGATAAATGCCCTGGAACTCCTTCAGGAACAGTTGTTGATGGTTCTGGTTGTCCAATCAAAGTTCAACGTGAAATCATTAAAGAAACTAAGGTAATTACTGAAGAAGACCGTAAAGTGGTTAAAGATGCAATTTCTAACTTAGAATTCGATTTAGGAAAATCAACTATCCGTTCTAAATCATATGCTACTTTAAACCGGGTTGCTGCATTGTTGGTAGATAAAAACTTTAGCCTGAAATTAGCTGGCCATACTGATAACACCGGTGGTAGAGAGTTAAACTTACGTTTATCTAAAGAAAGAGCAGAATCAGTTAAAGCTTATTTAGTATCTCAAGGTGCAAATGCATCTAGAATTGAAGCTACAGGTTACGGACCTGACCAACCAATTGCAACAAATAAAACTGCAGCTGGCCGTCAAGAAAACCGTCGTGTAGAGTTTACTTTATACTAATCGTAAATAACGGTTAAATAAAAGCTCCTCATATTAATTTCTGAGGAGCTTTTTATATATTAGAAATCGCCATCCTGAACTCGTTTCAGGATCTTTATTGGCGGAATAGACTTTGAAACAAGTTCAACGTGATGTCCCTCGTTAAGACAATCCCTTTTTATTCTTATAGGTCATTTTAGCTTTAGCGCCTGCACTATAATTGTAATTTTTTAAGTTGCTGGCCTTCTTTTCGTGAAACGCTGCACCCCTTTCAGACGATTCATCATCCTCAGTACCTTTTTTTTTCTTTGGTTTATCAGCAGCATCAACCACCTTTAAATCTTCAGGTAACTCCATTACTTCCAGTTTCTGACCAATAGCCTGCTCGATTTTTTTTACTTCAATCAATTCAATGTCTGTAGAAAAAGTGATGGCTACCACATCTTCATTACCATGCTTGACAATACGTTTAATTAAGGTTTCTTTTTGTTCTGGCAATTCGAAATGAAAAATGAAAGGAATTCCTTCAATATTGAGTTCGCCCGAATTCTCATTAGCCACAATTAATACCCTGGCCTCTGGGGTATTTTTAAATTCGTTAATATCATCAAAACCCCTATCATCAAAAAACAACGGACGGTAAATGCTAATTTCGCCCTCTTTATGCTGGTTAAAGTTTTTATACACGGTTTGTGCGGTTAAACGCGTATTAACAAAAACCACAGCCTTATCAAAAACTTCAGCATCATTTAGTAGCAAGGTTAATAAATTTAGCTTTGTCCTGAAATTGGGTACCTGATAAAGCATCTGATGGTAAACTTCTGCCTGCTTCTCGCCAATCTCGTCTACCTCGATGGTTGCTGCCGAATCTTTCATGAAAGGGGCAATCATGTGTTTAAGTTTGTCGTGCAGTACCTCTGTAAACACCACATGTTGAGATTTGTAGGCGCTGTTTGCTAACTCTACAACTGGTAACTGCAGACCTTTTTTAACAATAAGTTCTGCATTATCTACTATAAACAACTGTATTTTATTGGTATTTAAAGCTAGCTTTAAATACAATGCCCGGGCACGATCCGGTACGGCAACAATAATATCACAGCCATCGGTAACCTCATTCATTTGCGTTTCAATGGTGCCCCGGCTGTCAATTCCTAAAATCCTGAAAGTATTGTTGAGGTTCAATAGTTTAAATTGTTCCAAAACATGGTCTACATGGTCAATGTCAGGCACTAAAATCAATGCTCTTGGCGCCTCCTCAAATGCATATTTCAACTTCATTAAAGTAGCTAAAACATAAGTAGTAGTTTTTCCTGAGCCCTCTGGTCCAACCGCTATAACATCCTGACCACCCAAAATACGCGACATCGTTCTGATCTGGATTTCTTTTGGTGTTAAAAATCCCGCATCCGTCATGGCCGCTACAAGTGGTTTGCTAAGTTTCAATTTATCTAAAGACACAATTACTATTTTAATGTTTGAAATGCAAATATCCTTAAAATAATTAGCTTTTATGAAATTGAATTTAAAGGATGTAAAAGCGCCTGTTAAAATATGCTTTACACCTCGCTTATTTCAGCAAAATAGTAACTTTTTTAGTTCAAAACCAACTTCAATAGCTATTTGATACACAGTAATGTTTTTTATTTTACTGTAAATGAAGTAATTAAATTAATTTCTGAATAAATAACTACAAAATCTATAGATATTATATACTAATTTATATATTTGTCTAAATCTAAGTGTTACATTGTTGAACGATTAATATTAAAAATCATGTCGATTTATTTCCAATACCCTGCTATAGATGAATATCCGCAATTGCTTAATCCTTTGCAAACCGATGCAGAAAAATTAGCAATTGATCAGGATGAAGATAATTTAAATAAAGAACAGATTTTAGCGCTAAGAGATTATTTAACACTAAAGCAATTGTAAAAACACGGCCAGTTGACCGATTGGAAGGTGGAGTTTCATAAACTCTTTATAGTGGTTCGAATCCATTACTAGGCCGCAAAGTGTATCTCATAGCACTTTATCCTGATTCTGCTCAATCAGGTAAGATTTGGTTATCTTATATTTGTTTTGTTGTTAGCAAGGCTATTCGCGATGGATAGCCTTCCTTTTTATTAGACGCTGTTACCCTCCGTGCAACGAAGGATCTTGATTAAGTTAGCGCGATTTGTTGTTTTTAGAAGCGCAGTTTCAGTGCTGTTGGCAGAGGTTTGGTCCTGCTGTACACTTCAATCTTTTTGGGAAAATTAAGAAAAGACAACACGTCTTTGCCAAAAAGGATTTCCGTTTCCATCAGGGCTATACAGCAGGTATAGTGGTTTAAAATTATTTGGTAAGGAATCAAATTGTTAGACATACAAAATACATAAATTAGTAAAAGATTTTATGTATTGTTCTAAACGGCAAATATTTTTAAAATCTCAAAACATTTTATTTCAAATGCGGTTACTTATATAATTCACATTATACTAATCTTTTACAGATTAATTTGTTTGGTTTAAAAAAGGGATTTATGGATATAAATCCCTTTTCTTTTATGCAATTAATTTTAACTCTATATTTAGCCGTATCAATTCCACTATCCTGTTTTAGATGAATAGAAAACATTTCCTTTCTTCGTTTATTGCATCAGGTACGATGTTGCCCGCCTTTAGCGCTTTAGCTATGGAAAGCGAAAGTTCGGCGTTTAAAATCCCACCCTATTTAAAACCTGGAGATACTATCGGAATAACCAGTCCGGCAGGATACATTACCCTGGAACAGATTCAGCCTGCGGTTTTGCAGATGCAAGGCTGGGGATTTAACATTAAGGCAGGCGAAACCATCGGTAAACGTGATTTTACCTACGGCGGAACAGATGAAGAAAGGCTGGCTGATTTCCAGAAAATGCTAAATGATCCCGATATTAAAGCCATTATGTGTGCACGTGGCGGTTATGGTTTTATACGCATTATTGATCAGCTTGATTTTTCTTTTTTTAAAAGAAATCCTAAATGGATTATCGGTTTCAGCGATATTACTGTACTACATTGCCATCTGGCCAAAAAATTTGGCATTGCTTCGATCCATGCCAAAATGTGCAACAGTTTTCCCGATGATTGGGCTAAAGCTGAACCCATACAGATAGAAACAATCCTCTCCATAAAGAATGCTTTGACCGGTGAAGAATTGGGTTATACTGCTCCGGTAAATAGCAATAACCGTTTTGGGAATGCGGATGCAATATTGGTTGGCGGGAACCTGAGCATTATTGAAACACTTGCCGGCAGCTCATCAGACTTAGATACCAAAGATAAAATTTTATTTATAGAAGATACCGGCGAATACCTGTACAGCATCGATAGGATGTTGTGGAACTTAAAACGTAGCGGCAAACTTAAACACCTGAAGGGACTGATTGTGGGTGGGTTTAAAGTGAAACCCGACGATGCAGGCGAAGAATTTGGGAAAAATATTTATGATATCGTACTGGAGAAAGTAAAAGAATATACCTACCCTGTGGCATTTGATTTTCCTGTTGGTCACCAACGCAATAACTTTGCACTCAAATGTGGTGCAAAACATACGCTTATGGTAAATGAAAACGGCTCGGCCTTGCGCACGATTTAACTCTATAAGCTTAGTGATAAGTTTTCGCTTTATAATAGCGACTAATTACTGTTAAAATTTCGTATTTTTGATAATAAAGTATTGGTCATGACTATCATCGCACATCCTAAAAACAAAAAGCAAGCGGCTGCAATTGAGGCTGTTCTAAAAGCTTTAGATGTATCTTTTCAAAAAGAAGAGGCAAGTCCTTATCATCCTGAATTTGTAGCTAAAATAAAGTCCAGGGCAGCAAGCGCTGAGAAAGGCAACACAACCAGAATTAAAGATCCTAAAAATATATGGGAAAGTATTTTATAGAAGTTGAAAAACAAGCTAAGAAAGATCTAGAAATACAATACAAATCTGGGGATAAGGCCTCAATTAGAAGAATAAATCAGATTTTTATCGAATTATCTGAACATCCTGAAATCGGAATCGGAAAACCTGAAAGATTGAAATTTGATCTATCAGGTTTTTGGTCAAGGCAGATAAATCGTAAAGACAGGTTGATTTATAAAATAGAAGAAAATATAGTAACCGTTACCATAATATCAGCATTAGGCCATTATAGCGACAAATGAAATCTAAGCCGTTTTCACTTCATCCTCGCTATAATCCTTGATATCAGTAATGTAACCGTTTATCAAGAGAAAATCGAACAATGGTTTGGCTTCTGGTGTAATCGGCATATTCTCCGTTGTAATGACCTGATTGGTTTTTTTGTCGAGAAAAGGGTAAGCAAATAACCGCACATTGGTATTAAACATGTCGTTTACGTAGCTCAATAGTTGACCCGAATAATTTTCGCCACTGAAGTTTTTAGCATTGAATACGAACTTTAAGTTGTTGATGTTTGTAGCCAAGCCAACACTTTTTGGCTTACACCGTGCCAGATATTTGGCAAGGCGGTTATGACGGGTAAAATTAGAAACAATCACCGTGTTTCCGGTATCGCACATTTCCTGGGTACGTTTAGCTACTGTTTCTAAATCGATATCATCAGGTGTTTCCTGTGCATCGGTTAAAACATTGGTTGCCAAAACTTCAATCATTACAGCAAGATTTCCCTCTTCTACTTTATTGGTACGTTTAAACTGCTCGGTAGCTTTGTTAAACAGGTTAAAGTTAGGCAATGATTTTTGCCCGTATTTAGTCCGTAAAATCATGATATCTTTCTTGTACAAAAGGTCCTTGGCCTGTCGTGGATGCGCATCAGCATCGAAAATGGCTGCAGCCGAGAAATCTTTCATAATCATGTACAGATTGAGTAAGATGTTATCTACTCCAGGAAATGCTGGTCCTTTAACCGAAATCAAATCAATTTCTACTGATCCGATGGTTAAATTGTCAGCCAGCGATTCTACCATGATCTTAGGATCCTGGTTATAATAGAAAGCTGCATAAAGCAAGTTTACACCGATGATACCCAGCACACGCTGTTGCATGTTTACATCAGTATCTAACAAACGGACATGAAAGAATATTTCATTAGGGAAGCCTCCGGGCTCATTTTGGAACCTGATTCCAACCCAGCCGTGGGGTTCGTTGGTACGTTTATAATTTAAAGTGGTTACGGTATCAGCAAAAGCAAAAAAGGTGCGGCTTTCATACTTTTCGCCTGATAAACGTTCATTAAGCAATCCGAATTCATGGTCAAGCATCTGTAAAAGCCTGTTTTGGCTAACGTACCGTCCATTTGCTTCTGCTCCATAAATAGCATCACTAAAAGTCATATCGTAGGCCGACATGGTTTTTGCAACTGTTCCAGAAGCTGCTCCGGCATTAAAAAAATTTCTTGAAACTTCCTGTCCGGCACCAATTTCAGCAAAAGTGCCGTAGATTCTTGGGTCAAGATTTATTTTGAGTGCTTTGCGTTTCGTATCCAGAATTTCTCTTTCCATACCGCGAAAATACAAAAAATTGAGGTTAAGCTAATTTTAAGTATGTAACTTAAAATCGATCTAAATACTAAACGACTCCACGGCCATCACCTACGGCGATTTAGAATGAAATCTTGCAGAATGGAGAAATCCGATTCCTTTGTCAACTAGATAGATTTCTCCACTTCGGTCGAAATGGACGATCCGTATTAAAAAAATAAGGTTAATGCCATCCGGCATTAACCTTATAAAACCTAAACCTAAACTCAATGATTACGAAATCTGCATCAGCCACCAATCAACTTCATCTTTAACCCTACTGATGCAGGTTTCATAATGCTTAAAAACTAAACTATTATGAAAATCCTCTTCCGAGAATGCTTTATTACGATACTACAATTTCTCTGTGCTGTAATTTCGCTGTATCTTTTTTGCTGATGTTGATCGATAAAATGCCATCTTTATATTCGGCGGTGATTTTATCCCCATCAGCAGTATCAGGTAAATTAAATGATCTGGCAAATGAGCTGTAATCAAATTCTTTACGGGTAAAATCTTTAGCTACCTGGTTTTCATCTTTTTTTACTTCCGCCCAAACAGAAAGCGTGTCTTTTTTTAAATTGATTTGAAAGTCTTCTTTTTTCAATCCCGGGGCAGCCAGCTCAATTACATACGCTGCCTCATTTTCATGGATATTCACATTCGGTGATTTATCAACCATTTTGTTTTTACTTACAGCGTCGCTAAACAATGAGTCAAAAACATTGTTAAAGTAAGGAGCAGTGTTACGGGTTCTGTTGTTAAAATTTACAAGTGTCATATCGCTTATTCTTTATTTTTTCTAATTTTTAAATTGATAATTCATTCTATTCAACTTATATACCAATCCAGATATTTATGATTTTTAAGACATTTTGGCAAAATAAATCTAAATCAAAAGACAAATTGACAGAAATTAAGGCTTTTTCAGACAAATTCAATTATAAAACAAATATTCATCTGCGCTTTGTTGATTTTGATATGATGGGGCATGTAAACAATTCTGTTTACTTCACCTATCTGGAGATCGCCAGAACTAAATACTGGGAAGAAATTATTAAATGGAATTGGAAAAAGACGGGGATAGTGATTGCGCACGCAGAATTAGACTATATTTTACCCATCGTAATGAACGATAAGGTTGCTATCCACGTGAAAACATCAAGAATTGGTAATACAAGCTTCGATCTTGAGTACCAGATTGTAAAGCTAAAGGGAAGTGAAGAAGTAATCTGCAGCAAAGGAAAAACAGTTTGTATAGCCGTGGAATATTCTACAGGTAAACCTACGGCAATTCCTGAAGAAGAAAAACAAAAAATGCTGGGTTTTGAGCAATTGAGTAGTCAATAGTCATCGTGCTGGAATTGTTTCTCTGAGTTATAGACTCAGTTTTATTAATGAGTCCGTAGAGCCGCTGTGCTTAACTCTACGGACAGAAATGAATCAGTAGTCGTTATGCTGGACTTGTTTTTACTGAATTATAAACTCAGTTCTATTCATCAATCCGTAGAGCCGCTGTGCTTAACTCTACGGATAGAAAGGTGAATTTGTTTCAGCATCTTAAAACCAATAACTGATGATACCCTTAAACAAGTTCAGTGTAACGAATAAATCAATCTGGCATAATCTTTCCCGGATTTAATATTCCATTAGGATCAAAAACATGTTTAATTCCCCTCATTAAATTAAGGTGTATTTCTGAGTACTTTATGGGCATAAATTCTTTCTGAACCAGGCCAATGCCATGTTCTCCTGAAAGGGTGCCGCCTAAAGCGGTGGTGAGTTCAAATATTTCAGCGATACCAGATTTGAGTTTGTTTTTCCAGTCCTCATCACTCATTCCCGCCTTAATAATATTTACGTGCAGATTTCCATCGCCCGCATGTCCGTAACAAACACTCTCAAAGCCATATCTGGCGCCAATCTCTTTAATACCACTTACGAGTTTGGGTAAAGCCGCGCGGGGAACGACAGTATCTTCTTCCTTATAAACCGAATTAGATTTAACTGATTCGGCCATTGTTCTGCGCATCCGCCACAATTCCTCTTTTTGAGCAGCTGTATCAGCAAATAAAACTTCCGTACAGTGGTGTTCTTCTAAAACGATGTTGGTTTTCTCGCAATTTTTAAAAATATCATCCAGGTCATCGCCATCAAATTCAATCATCAATAGAGCAGCCACATCATCTTTTAAATCAAATTTAATATCATCAAATTTGATTACCCATTCTACGCCTTTCCGTTCCATAAACTCCAGGGCTGATGGTGTTACGCCGGCCCTGAAAATGGCTGAAACTGCAGCACAGGCAGCTTCGTTAGTGCTAAAAGATCCCATCATTAAAACCGATTGACCAGGTTTAGGCAATAGCTTGGTTACGATTTTAGTCACCACACCTAAGGTACCTTCCGAGCCGATCATCAATTGCGTTAAATTATATCCTGAAGCATATTTCAAGGTATTTGCGCCTGTCCAGATAATATCGCCGTTGGGCAACACCACTTCCAGATTTAAAATGTATTCGCGGATGGTACCATATTTTACTACTCTTGGGCCACCAGAGCCGTGCGCCACATTACCTCCAATAAAACAAGATCCTTTACTACTGGGATCAACCGGGTACAAAAGGCCTTTTTCTGCTACTGCATTAATAAATTTTTCGGTAATTACCCCGGGCTCAACAGTTGCCTGTAAGTTTTCGGTATCAATATCCAGAATGGCCTTAAACTTTTCCATTGATAGCGAAACCCCGCCATAAATGGGCAAGGCAGCGCCACTTAAGCCTGTTCCACCTCCACGGGGTGTAACCGGAACATGATGGGCATTGCAGATTTTCAATAAGGCCGAAACCTCTTCCGGCGTAGTGGGCTTAACCACCACCTCCGGCTGATAGCGTAAATCTTCAGTTTCATCATGGCTATATTTTTCGAGGTTTTCTGTGTCTGTGAAAACTTTATCGGCACCAATTGCTGAGGTGATTGCTGCTAAAATTTCGTTATTAATAGGGGTAAAATTCATTTTAATTTGTTGCTGAATAACTAAGTTGAACAAAAGAATGGCCGATTTGTCCGGGCATTGGCGGATGAAGCTTTTTTATGCCTACATCAATCTTTTCTACAAAGGGGTATTTTTCAATTACTTTTGAGATGATGTTATTCAAAACGGTTTCTAATAGCTTTTGGGTATTTTTCATCTCCGCAATAATAATATTGTTCAAATCTTCGTAATTAACGGTCTGCACCAGTTCATCATCAAAACCCATTGGCGTAAATTCGGTTGTTAAATCGATAATAAAATGATTTCCAGTCAATTGCTCTTCAGGGTAATAACCATGCAAAGCAAAACATTTCACATCTTTTAAAGCTACAGTTTGTTTGAAATGGCTCATGTATGTTCTTTAAGTTGTAAAATTAAATTTTTATTCATGAATTTAATGCCCATTACCGTAAATTGTTACCTTTGAAATGAACGCGGTTTTTTAACCAGATAATACAAAATTACATGAGCAAATCAGTGAAAAAAGACCTGTATGAGGCGCCAGACTATTATTTATTAGATGAATTATTAACCGATGAACACAAATTAATCCGTTCTACGGCCAGAGATTGGGTAAAAAAGGAAGTGAGCCCTATTATTGAGGATTATGCTCAAAAGGCAGAATTTCCTAAACATTTAATAAAGGGACTGGCGGATATCGGTGCTTTCGGACCTACCATTCCGGTTGAGTATGGTGGTGCCGGACTGGATTATACTGCTTATGGGATTCTGATGCAGGAAATAGAACGGGGCGATTCAGGCATCCGCTCTACCGCATCTGTCCAGGGTTCGTTGGTGATGTACCCTATTTATGCCTATGGAACTGAAGAACAGCGCAAAAAGTACCTTCCTAAATTGGCTAGTGGTGAAATGATGGGCTGTTTTGGCTTAACGGAACCGGATCATGGCTCCAATCCGGGCGGCATGGTTACCCATATTAAAGATGCCGGAAGTCACTATATTTTAAACGGTGCAAAAATGTGGATCAGTAATGCCCCCTTTGCCGATATTGCTGTGGTTTGGGCAAAAGATGAATCAGGCAAAATCAGAGGAATGGTGATAGAACGTGGAATGGAAGGCTTTTCTACACCAGAAACCCATAATAAATGGAGTTTACGTGCATCGGCAACCGGTGAGCTTGTTTTTGATAATGTTAAAGTGCCAAAGGAGAATGTTTTCCCTGAGATCAGCGGATTAAAAGGTCCGTTGGGTTGCTTAAACCAGGCACGTTACGGTATTGCCTGGGGTGCTTTGGGCGCAGCAATGGACTGTTATGATACCGCTTTGCGCTATTCGAAAGAGCGTATTCAATTTGGAAAGCCGATCGGTGGTTTCCAGCTGCAACAAAAAAAACTGGCCGAAATGGTAACCGAAATTACGAAAGGTCAGCTGTTGGTTTGGCGTTTGGGCGTACTTAAAAGCGAAAATAGGGCTACAGCCGAACAAATATCTATGGCGAAAAGAAATAGTGTAGAAATTGCCCTGGATATTGCCCGTAACGCACGCCAAATGCTTGGTGGAATGGGTATTACCGGCGAATACTCCATTATGCGCCATATGATGAACTTAGAATCTGTAGTTACTTATGAAGGTACACATGACATACACCTATTGATTACGGGCATGGATGTGACCGGATTGAATGCCTTTAAGTAAGAAAGGATTAAAAAGATTTTAGATTTTAATGATAAGGAATACCAGATCAGATACATGGATATTTAAGATTTAACTTGTCGAATAACTTTTAAAAGAGAAGCTGAAAAGGAATTTTGATGAGGTTTGATTGTTGGAAAACGGCCTACCCATTGTTATTAATAATCTATTAACTTTAGAGCTCAAGGCGCATAAATTTAGAAAACTATCGTTCGGCACAAGCTAAAAATTTTATTGTAGCTTATAATTTCAATGTCGGATTATTGATTAATTTTGGCGCAACAAGTCTCCAGTTTAAAAAGATTTACAATCCTGGAATGGATATAAATCAGGATTGAGCAAAGTCTAATGATTGGGATGATACCATATACTTAACCTTAACTAATAAATAACCGGATCTGATTTTCCTGAGCTTTGATCATTAAAATCTTTAAATCCTAAAAATCATGATACAGAATGGACTTTAAAAAATATACCTACATACCTGCCCCACCCGAAGAAGTTTATTTAGCGCTGACCAAGGACATCAGCATAAAATTATGGACCGGTGCCGAAGTGGAGTTTGAAGAAGTACCCGGAACGGAATTTTCTTTCTGGGATGGCGATATTACTGGCAAAAACATCGAATTTGTTTATGGAAAGCAGATTGTACAGCAATGGTATTTTGGAGAAGAAAATGAACCATCCATCGTAACCATTAAACTGCACGAAGATAAAAAAGGAACATCACTTGAATTTAGGCAAACCAATATTCCCGATGAAGATTATAAAGATTTTACGGAAGGAATTCAGGAGTATTTTTTAGGTGGTCTGGTCGATTTTTTTGAGGAGTAACAATAGCATCAATGAAAGCTCCAGTTAATACTCTCCTTTTTTCTTCTTTGCTAATGGTCTTTTTATCAAGTTCCTGCAGAACCTACATAAGCCCAGCTTTACCTGGAAATAATATGGGTTATCTGCCACGTCAAATGGAGGCCGATAGCATTAAATCGTTAACACATGCATCAGCCAGTTACGCCGGGGCGTCATCTCCTGGAAATGGTAGCGTTTCATTTGAAATGGGTATGTTAAACATTAACCGTGGGCATACTTTTAAGGGGTTTAATGTTGCATATGGTGTGATGGGTTATTTAGGAAATGCTGAACACCAGTATTCAAATAATAGGAATGATGCCAATGGCGATTACCCGCCCGCTTTTAACAAAAAAATGTATGGTTTTGGTTTAAGAACTTCTGTCGGTTTTCACAGTACTTCCATAAATGGAAATACCGATTTCAGATTTATAAACTGGGAAAACGCACTAAGTACCGAAAATGGAGCATATGCTGATTTCAGGAATGAAATTTATAATGGTAAAGTTTATAATTATGCCGGTGTTTCAAACAGGAAAAGATTTTGGACAACCGGACTTTCAACCGAGGTAATTTTCAGGGCCAGGCGCAACCATGATATCAAACACGCTTTCAGGCTGTTCATTGGTGGAACTCCTGGACTGGCCAACAGTTTTAAATACGGCCAACTCGCAGATCTTGATAAAGTAATCAACAGTTCCTCTGCATGGAATTTTAACTACTTTTTAAGCGTAAAAAGATTTACACTTTCACTTGAAATAGCGGAAAATATAAATCTTGCCAGTAAGATTTCTCTTGGGTATAAATTACAATAAAAACATATCAATGCCAGAGCTGTTCTAATATAAATTAAAAGCAATATTATGAACAGAACATTAGGAATTGTATTGATTGTTGTGGGCATTGCCATGCTCATCTGG
Organism: Pedobacter sp. BG31; assembly: GCF_042464845.1. Classification (NCBI taxonomy): domain Bacteria; kingdom Pseudomonadati; phylum Bacteroidota; class Sphingobacteriia; order Sphingobacteriales; family Sphingobacteriaceae; genus Pedobacter; species Pedobacter sp. BG31. The sequence goes on along the minus strand of NZ_JBHNZK010000009.1, from coordinate 125,212 downwards.
ACTGGTTTCTCTTATACTAAAAAAGAAAAAATTGTGGATGCAGGTCCCATTCAGATATCAGCAGATAAAGAAAAATCTGTAAACTGGCCTCCGTATGCCGGTGGTATTATTTTAATAGCGGGTGTAGTTGTTTTTGCGACTTCAAAGAACAAGAAATAATATTGAAAAACCCTTTCTGGCTATTATTTTAATTGAGTTAAATTATAATCCCATTGAGGTAGTTAATAAGCTTAAATAATATACTGATTTTCAATTACTTATAATTTATCGCCTATGTTTATGCAACATGGTTGCAAAAATACAGGCGATTATTTTGCAACTATGTTGCAATTGATTAACTTAGTGCTGTTGCAACCGGGGATAAGCCGAACCCCCGTAACCACAGTAGGCATCAATATTAATCAATTATTTTATGAAAAATCAATCAGAAAAAATCACATTGAGCTTGGAAGACCTTCAATTGGAAAGTTTTGTAACCAGTATCGACAGCGAAGTGGCTGTGCGTTTATCTGGTGGTTTGGGTAATGTATCTGAGCCAACCCATACTGAGCAAACAGATGACCACCATACGCCACCAGTTAGGTGTACTACTGTGATCTGTTAATTAACGCAGGTATTTTCATCTCAAGGCGCTTTAGGGCGCCTTGTTTTTTAAGGTGGTTGTTCTTAATCAGTGGTAAGCGACTATGCATGATCAAATGATTTGAGTTTAGCGTTTAAGGCGCAGTTTGCTATTTCTTAATGATTGATCATTTACGACTTAGGCTATTTGGGTATTGAAAAAAGCTACCATTTACAGAATCCATTAGTCCGGTCCTCATCGAATAGCTATCCGATGTCGCGCATGCAAATCTTAAAACATTTTAATTGTGGTTTTTATGAGTGTTTTTTAATTTATTAGCATTCATGGACAATTGGCAGTTCCCAGATTAACTGATTTGATGAATTTGATCTGTTCTAGACGACAACTTCCGACGAAGTTATCTATTCGGATCCTGAAACAAGTTCAGGATGACGACTTGATGGAAAGTTTTTGCGTTTAATCAATTAATCATTTTGCAATCCAATTTATATTGCATACTTCAATAAAGCCAGCCTCAATCAATAACCTGATTTGCTGAATCATTTTCTTTGTTAACTCCTCCAAAGACTTTTCGTTTGGAGAATCTTCAAATAATGTGGATTGGAGTAATTTTACGAGCTCTTCTCCTTTCATTTTTTCTTTCTCTGTTGCATTTAAAATTATCGCGATAAATACGCCAACACTAATTTCTCTTATTCCGTTTTCATCACTGATTAATAGAAGCATCTCATTTTCTCTATGTTGTTTCGGACGATAAATTTTTATCCGATCGCTTAATCTGAAAAATTGATGGAGTAACTCCAGATCAGTTAGCTTAAGGCTTTTTTCGGCCTGTTTAAGCCAGTATTTATGTTTTTGCCTGAAACTGAAATAACCTTTGTGTTTTTTCCATAAATCAACCAAAGTGCTTTCCAGATTAAATGAAGTTGCAATATCATCGTTGCGGATTTTCGAAATTTCTGATTGTAGTTTTGCTCTAAAATTGTAAATGTCTTCAGCCTCAAAAGCCGAAAAATCCTTTAATTTCGACAATGTTCTGGGATAATATTTTGAAAAAATCGACCTTTTAATTTGAATTTCATCATATTGATGGCCAAGTATTGATTTTTGATCATTGTGGGGTAACCCGGGATTCAAAATGTTATCAAAGCCTTCCCCCTTTAAAATAGCTAAAATAATATAACCCACTCCTGTTTTTCCTGATAACAAGCCATAATCATCAATACCTGATGACACATAGGTGTTATAACTGTTTGTTCTTTGATGGAGTTCTCCGGCCTGATCTAATATTAAATCAATTTGAGATGTTAATTGATAACTTAATAAAACCGGGATCATTCCACAATACCCGCTCACTAAGGTAAAATCAGTTCGATTTAGCTTTTTTAAATCATCCAGACAGCGTTCCAGTGCGTTTCGGCAATCCGCTTGGTAATCTTTTTGTTTTGTATGCTGCAGAGCCATTTGTCTCGTTAGTCCGATTCCCGCAGCACCATGCGCCCATGAATTTACATCCGTCATTTCAGGTAAAAACGTCTCCAGCCTCCATTCATGTACGTCAGGCTTATTTAACCTGTGCGGGCCAAGCCGCAAGTCCAGCCAGTTTTTAGCAGGTTGGTGGAAATATTGCATTTCGTACCGCAAAGCTTCTTCAGCCAGATAAATCAATCCCGAAGCATTAAAATACTGGCCAACCTGCAGCAACACCCAGGCAATACCCGAGGCGCCGTGAGAAAAGCCGGTCATGCTATCATAGGCTTTTTTCGATCTGGAATAGTCCCACTTTAACCCCTGTTCGGAGATCCGTGCTTCTGCAATTAACCGATCGATCAGCAATCTCACCAGGTTTAATACTTGAGGGTGATTAGTGTAGTGATAAAGTAAGTTTAATAACAGCAAATTACCACAGTAGCCACTTAAAAGATCGGCTTTTAATAATTCGGTTAATTGTTTTTCATGATGGAGCGTTAATGTTAACGCTTTTTCTTTATAAAACCCGTCATTCGTCACTTCGTAAATTTTGAGGCAGTTGTAAATTACCCCTCCCAAACCGGTATACAAAGCAAAAGATTTAGGGTGAAGCACTTCTTCTGCATTTAAAATCCGGTGCATCGCTTTGTTTATGATACGCAGGTGATCTGCATTTCTATCAAACTGATATAATTGGAGAAAAAAAAGAACGATACCACAATTACCGTTAAAGAGGTCATAACTTTCCCTAAATTCATATTCTTCAGGGTTGATATAAAAGGGCGTTGGCCACCAGATTTCCTGATCGGTTTCTTTGAAATTCAGGCATAAGTCATCGTAAATCTTATAAAGCTGATTTCTTAATTTTTCGATCTGTTTTGCAGTAAACATTATCAAATATTACGTGATGGATTATTCATGGATAAACTCAAGACAGGTTAGTATACAATACATGATGTAAGCTTCTTCATAATTATAAACACCTAAACGGTTATTATTCATATGCATAAAGCTGGATATTACCTGAAATAATTTATTTTCTTCCAAATCAGACGATCTGTATAGTTTTAGTATCCCAATGGTTTCAGATAAATACGCGTTTAGATCATCATCTGCTTCCCTGGCTTTAAGCGATTGCCAAAACTGGTCTGCAGCTTTAACCATTTGAGGTTTTGATGTTTCAAAAACGGTTTCAAACTGGTTTAACCAAAATAACCTTTGCCTTTCCTTCGGTTCTGTTTGGTTAAAGAGTTTGGGTAGCCAGCCTTCTAAAAATAAGTTACACACATTTATTAATGCATCCTTATTCCATCCGGTAGCATATAACAAGGTCAGATGTACTTTTATAGCCTGTGCAATGGGCGATTGGTTAGTTTTCTGATTGACGATCCAGTTTAAAATATAGGCAGACGAACATTCAAAATATTGTTCTGCCCATGGCATAGTCTCTAAGTTTCCATATCGCTCGACTTCTGGTTCATATTCGGCGATCTGAATGGATTTTATTACTGAACTTTCTGCAGAAAGTGACTTAACGATTGAATGGTGCCCGTTTTTTGTAGCTTTTAACCTCAAACGGATATGATCGCCGCCTTCCCAGTAACGTATAAAAAACCAGGGCGCATGCCATTGCTGAATAAAAGGATGAACCAGCTGTTTTAAAAGTTGATCGGCATCTCCATAATGGAATAAATATACCGATAACCATTTAAATTGTCGATTTTCCATAAAGTGATCAGTTATTGTACCATTGGATCAGGTATTCGCTTACCTTATTCTTTGTTGGTTTCGGAAATACCTCTTCAAGGGTAATGTAATTGCCGGCCCTCAACAATAATTTCTTAAACATGGCTAAAAATAATGGGCTATGGAAAGAAAGGTATTGCGGTTTATAATCATCATGCAGGCCTTCCCTTTTGTCATCCGATTGAGTTTGATAAGCACGTTTTCTTAAAAAGATAAATATCTCCCAAGGTATCTGATTATTAATGAGCCAGTTGTTTAGTCTGATAAAATATTCAAAATCTGTTTCAAACTGATCCTGTTGAGGAATAATGGATGTTTTTATACGCCATGTTTTACGCCTTAAAATAATATTTTGGGCATAAACGATCCTCGGCAATGTAAATAAATCAGGAGAAGGAACGCGATGTCGATCTAGGTAAAACTGGTCAACCAGTTGAATAAAGGGCTGTAACGAGACACGCGCATCGGGATTGAAATGTGCGAGCAGTTGATAAAGGTTAGACCGGTTGTAAAAAGACTCTAAACTTAAATCATAACTGTAAAATTCAGTATCTTCTTTATAAAGTCTTAACACTTCATTTTCTTTATCATAATTTATCCTTAAATCGCTTATGTTAAATTGTTTGCCAAACGGATAAATGTTATTTCCGCCCGGAAGTTCAAGTTCATGAGCCAGCAATGGCGGATGGATATTCGCATTAAATGTGGAAGCATCGTTCAGTTCTACCTTAATGGCGCCATGATGAAGGTTTTCATTTAGCTTGACAATACTGTTGGTAATTTTTTGATCAAAGAGCGATAAAAAGCGGCAGCTCACTTTGCCCATTCCTGGCAATAAAGCGTTGATAACGCCGGCAAAGCCATTTTCATTCTCGACAAATTGTACAAACATTCCTGCTGCAGCATTTTTAGCTAGGTCAGAGGCAGCTGGCAGGCCATCAAAGAAATTAACGTCTAAATGAATCCGGCTTTCATCATTGTCTTCAATTGCTGATAGTTTCTTTAAAACTGCATCTTTCCAAGACTTTAAAGCAGGAAAATCAGTAGTTGGAAGTGATTCTTCTTGTTTTTCAGGCTTTTTTACGTGGAAGTAGTAATTTCTGTAAAAAGTTATCAGGTCTGCTGTTTCATTATCCCCGTAGTGCGCTAAAAAGAAATCACGCATTTTTTTACGTTCTCTACGCATCACATCAAGCGGAAGTAAGAAACTGATCAGTTCATTTGTTTTATCAACAAAATCCTTTATCTGTTGTTCAGGTAGTTCCAGTTTTTCTGTTGTAAAGCAGTCTTCGTAAAAAATATGCCTGGCTGAAAAATAGTAAGGAATAAATTTATGGACTGAAATTTTTTCGGCTTCAGGGCTTTCTGGAGTTATTTTTTTTTCTGATGCGCTACTGTAAAAAGGAAGTCCAGCCTCCTGTTGTAATCGGCAAAACACTTCATTTAATTGTTTTTCTGCTTCCTGAAGAATTTGATAGCGTTCAAAAGGACCAGTTGATGAGTACTCATTTCTGTATTGCTGCAGGTTTTGAAATAGTGTGATAACCGGTATTGCTGATGGCTCCACCCCTTTGAACGATTTCAGAAAAAGTAATAATTTGCTGTCCCATGCTTCGTCCATACCAGAAAATCCTAAGCTCATTTCAAGCATACCCGCTTCAACTAATTTAATGACGTATATCTTGATACTTTCATAATCCGCGTTGTCAACATTCTGATAAAGTCTCAGGATCAATTGTTTAAATGAGATAAGTTGACGCTGATTTAATTGCTGGTAAACTAATAACTGCAGGCCTTTTGCATTGATCTGCTGAAACGATTCGATGTTGTTGAAATTGCTTAAGAAGCAGATTTTATCCTTTTTAATTGACGCCGTTATATTCAGTTTAATCAATAGTTGCTCGTTTAATAAAGGATGCCTTTTCAATATTGATTTGAGGTATTCGAATATCGCATTATTTAATTTTAATCGGCTACAAACTCTATGATGAGTCGTTTTGGATATCTCCGATGCACCCAATGTTGCCAGCCCGGTATAGGTAAAACTACTGAATGGTGACGTTTTAAAAGTCATCCTGCTCAGGTACCTCATCAAGCTGAATAAGGTCCGGTGCTCTTTCTGTTTAAAGCTTTTAACGTCTTTTTGCGTAAAATTGCTTAACTGCTCATAAAGTAACGGACTTGATAACAAAAGCCCGTTCTGCAGTTCAGGCAGTTGTGCTGTTGCCTGTATTTTTTGCTGATGAATATGCTGTTCTTCTTCAAATTTTAGGGAACACTCATTTTTAAAAAGGGTAATTTGTTCCAACTTGTTTAAATAAGCCTTAAAATCATGCTGAAGTGTTTGTGGTAATAAAGAAACATAATGAGGATCGATCTGTTTATTGTTGAATAACTGACGTTTAAGATTAATTAATTGCTGTCTAACTTTATCATCCGTCTGAAGATTAATTACAGGATATAAAGCATCACATATTCTGTTTTTTAATTTCTCTTTGTCATCAAAATGATTTTGATAAGATGATAAAAGATGTTCTGCATCTCTGAGTTGCAGTTGATCAAAAAGTTGATGGTGTAATCCGGCATAACGTACCAACGAATAAGGAAAAATCTGTGAGCTCATATCTATATTTTATTTACCGAGTTCGAGTTGATTTTTGATCAGGTTATAGTAACTCCCTTTATTGAGCAATAACGTTTCATGCGTACCACATTCCATTATTTCGCCCTGGTGCAGTACGATAATCTGATCGGCATGTTTAACCGTGCTGAGCCGATGGGCTACAATCAGCACTGTTTTACCTTTAAAAAAAGTATTAAGGTTATTCACTATCGAGCGTTCATTCTGCGCATCAAGTGCATTGGTGGCTTCATCCAAAAAAATATAATCCGGATTACGATAAATCATCCTGGCGATTAAAAGGCGTTGTTTCTGTCCTTCACTAAGTCCATAACCATCTCTTCCAACTACTGTATCATAACCAAAGGGCATTGAAGAGAAAAAATCGTGCATATTAGCCATTTTTGCTGCTTCATAAAGGCGTTTATAGTCTTTAATCGCTGCACCCGCGAAAATGTTATTGGCTATAGAATCCATAAAAACATAACCATCCTGCATCACTACGCCACAATGTTTCCGCCACAATTTTGCATTTACCTGCTCAAGTTTTTGCTCTCCTATAAAAATTTCACCTTCCGTAAGACCATAAAACTTTAATAATAACTTGATAAGCGTCGTTTTACCGCTTCCACTCGTGCCTACAATGGCGGTTACTTTTCCAGCCGGAATAAATAGATCAATATTTTTTAAAACGCAAGGTGCATGCCTGCTCCCGTATCTAAATGACACTTTGTTTAATGAAATATCAACCGGGCCAAAGTTTTTTAGTGGTTCTTTCATATTTAGGTCCTCCTCCTCCTCCTGTTGCACTTCATCTATCCGCATTAAACTGAACCTGGTGTTTTGTGATACCCTCGCAAATTCTACCAGTTGGTTTACAGGAGCATTTAGCTGTCCACATACGTAAGTAACGGCCAGCATGCCGCCAAGGGTGATCTGATCATTGATCACCAACATGGCTGCAGCGTATGTAATCAATACGTTTTTGATCTCATTGATAAAAGACCCCACCCCTTGCATGCGTTGATCAAGTTGGAGGGCTTCCAGTTTTAAGTCAAACGACTGGTCCTGGAGGCTTTCCCAGAGCTGCTTTTTATTTTCTTCGCTACCTGTAAGTTTAATTTCCTGCATGGCATAAAAAATTTCCAAAAGCAACTGTTGATTGGCCGAGAGTACCTTAAATTTTTTCTGATCGATGATTTTGCGTTTCTGTTGAAAAGAATTTGACCATAAGATGCTGCCGGCGGCACCAATAATAAAAAGCAGAAATATTTGCCAGTTGTAATGAAAGAGTACGCCGCCTAACACCAGTAAGGTAATGGCCGACAGGATAAAATTAATGAGGAAATTGGTCAGAAATTCCTCGATGCGCTGGTTATCATTTACCCGCTGCATATTGTCGCCGGCCTGCCGGTTATCAAAAAATGAAAACGGGAGTTTCATCAATTTGGCGAGAAATTCTTTTAGCATGGTAATGCTCGTTCTGGCACCAATACGAAATAGAATCCTGGCCCGCATAAAATCCATCAACATCCTGCCCGAAAAAAGCATTAGCTGACCAAGGCAGATGAGCAAGAGTAAATTGGTGTTTTTGGCATTAATTCCCTTATCAACTACCATTTGGGTAAGTAATGGGATAATTAATGAAAAGCCACTGGCCAGAAACAAGCTGATTAGAATGGGGAGCCAGCCTTTTTTATGCATTTTAAGGTAAGGAAATAACGACCATAAGGAAGTTTTATGTTCATCGGGCGCTTTCAGCTCTTCGAAAGCCTGGGTGGGCTGAAGTAACAAAACGCGCCCCGTATTCTTTTCTGTATTGATTGTCCACGCAGTTAAAAAATCGTCAACGCTGAGTTTAATTTTGCTATTTAGGGCCGGATCGGCCAGGTACATATGTTTATCATTTACTTCATAAAGAACCACATAATGTTCTTTTTGCCAGTGTAATATGCACGGCAAAGGAATGTTTTTCAGTTTATGAAAAGGTAATTCTGCTGCAAGTGTTTTAAAACCCAGCTGATCCGCAGCATCGGTCAGATTGAGCAACGTTGTTCCCTGCTTTCCGATCCCGCATAACTTTCTTAAATACTGCATAGACAGGTTTTTACCGTGATGAGCTGCAACCATTTTTAAACAAACCGGACCGCAATCCATGGCATCGGGCTGTTTGTAAAACGGATAATTATTTCTACGGATAAAATCTTTAATCATGAAAAGACCAGATTATGTAATGCAATATAGTTGCAAATATGTAAAATATAATGCAACTTTGATGCATTAAAAAAATATAAATTTCAGATGAGAACGAAGCGTTTTGGCATGTGGCAGATGCTGATCAAAAAAGAATTATCACTGAGCTACCGGAATAAAACAGTGCTGATTTCGGCCATTGCCATATGGATATTGTTTATAGCCGCTATGTTTTGTACTTTTTTAAATTACAATGCCAACCATAAACAGCGATTGGAAGCCAATGCTTTATTCAGACAGCAATGGGCGCATCAACAGCGTAACCCGCATGATGCTGCACACTTTGGAACTTACCTGTTCAAGCCCATGCATCTGCTTAATGTTTTCGATCCGGGTATTAATGATTATACAGGAAATACCTACCGGATAGAAGCACACCAACAGCACGAAATCAGCGATAGTAACGCTGAACATCATGATTCGGCTATGCGTTTTGGCAACCTCAGCTTCGCACTTATTTTACAGTTGTTAGTCCCCTTGTTTCTGCTGTTTATTACTGCTACCAGTGTCACCAGCGAGAAAGAGAGCGGTACGCTTAAAATGCTTTTGGCTCAGGGTTTAAGTAGCAGAAAAATGATCTGGGCAAAAGTTTGTGCCAATTACCTGCTTATCGTAATGATCATACTTCCCGCCTTTATAATCGTGGCTTTAGCGGTTACTTTTACAGGCGATACCAGCCTGCTCTTTGGCAGGCTGGTATGGATTTTAGCAACTTGTTTATTATACTACCTGCTGGTTGCTTTACTTGGTACACTTATTTCTGCAGTAAGCAATCATTCAGGGAAAGCATGGTTAGGTGCCTTATGCTTCTGGATTTTCATGAGCATTATTTTCCCTAAAATAGTAACCGGTATAGCCACCCATAACTACCCGTTAATGTCTCGCGCCGCTTTTAATGATTTGGTGGAGCAGGGTTACAGAAAGGGCCTAAATGGAAAAGATCCTTACGCTGACCGCGGAAAACGGTACATCGACAGTTTATTGAATAAATATCATGCAGACAGTGTACAGGCGTTACCTTTTAATGTAGACGGGTTTACCCTTCAGTTTAATGAAGATTATCGGACCATGGTCTTTAACCACTATTATAAGACCGTTGAAAACCGTTTTGATCAACAGCGACGTCTTTTAAGCCTATCCGGTATTTTTGATCCCTTTTTATCAACCAAACGCCTTTCGATGGCGCTGGCAGGTTCTGATTTTTATCACCACGAACAATTTTTTAAACAGGCACAAACCTATCGCAACCACCTGATCAGAAAATTGAATTTACAGTTGGCTATGCATGGTAAAGATGTTAAGGGAGAATATGTGGTAGGCCCCCGCTATTTTAGCCAGCTTAAAGATTTCAGCTATCAATTACCCACACTTTACAGGGTATTACAGTTAGAAAACATTGCTATCGTTTCATTGATTGGATGGATACTTATGCTTATGTTTTTACTTCAGTTCATTGTTTCACGTTCTTTAGCACTTAATTATGCAACTCTTTAAAACCATTTTTTTATTCGAGTTCAGGCTGTTGACCAGGCAAAAATTTATATTGGTTTTAATCGGTTTTTTCTTTGCAGCCGGACTTTACAGTATTTACGATGGTTTCCGTTTTACTCAAAAACAATTATTGGCTATTGATAGTCTTCAACATGAATATCAGAAAAAGTATGAGGAAGCTGTCGCAAGTTTCTCTGCTGATACAACTACTGCAGCTGGAAAGACTTTATTTAATCAGGCTGGAATTCCTTCGGTAATTGAGTATAAAAACCCTTTATACGCAATTCATAAGCCTCATTCATTAAGTATTTTATCGATTGGACAAAGGGATTTAACACCTTATTATGATGTGATTACACGCAGACGGAATTTTGTTCAAGGTTCAAATGCTGAAATTTCTAATCCAGAGGCGCTCGCATCAGGAAATTTCGATCTCGCTTATGTGATTATCTATCTGCTCCCCTTACTCGCCATTGCATTAAGCTATAACATCTTATCAAAGGAGAAGGAACAACAAACGGATAAATTACTTTCTTTGCAAGGGCTGTATTTTGCCAGGATAATTAGCTATAAACTTGTTTTTAGGTTTATGCTGATTGGCACAATGGCCTGGTTGCTCAGTATTGTCGGTTTTGTCAGTTCGGCCTTATTGATTTCTTTTGATGCAATAGCGGCTATATTTTGGATGCTTAGCATTAGTGTTTATCTTTTCTTTTGGTTTGCAGTTATTTTTTTGATTGTCAGATTAAATCAAAATTCTGTTCATAATGCACTTTATCTTTTAGGAGCATGGTGTTTTTTCTTAATGCTCTTACCCGCATTGTGTAATGCCATTGTGCGTTTGCATTATCCCATTCCACTAAAAACCGACGCTGCTGTTGCCTTAAGAGAGAATAGTGAATCGGTTTGGGCATTGCCGCGCAAACTCCTTATCGATACCTTTTACCTGAATAACCCAAAATACAGGCATTTAAGGACAGCATCTGACACGAGCGAAAACAATACTAAACGTTTTGCAGCCTACTATGATCTTTTAGGACGCCGAATGACCGGGGTTGCAAAAAATTACAGCCAGTATCCTGCAAAACAAAATGCTGTTGCCAATCATGTAAGCTGGATAAATCCGGCAACTAAAACTCAATATTTATTGAACGGGATTGCTGAAACCGGATTGAAGGATTATCTCTCATATCAGGACCAGGTAAACGCTTTTCAGAAACAATGGGTTGATTTTATGAACGATTATATCATAGCAGATAAAAAACTAAGCTTAAATGATTTAAAAACCCTACCTGAATTTAAGCTTAAACCAGCACCAGATAAAAATCAGCAAATTCTGCTTGGTATATTATACCTGTTTTGTATTGACGTATGCATCATCTTTTTTGCCACAAAACTCCGGATTTAAATTAAAATCACCATACATATAACAAATCAATCACACACAAAAAAAATGAAGAAAAAGTTTTACATTATCTTATTTTTACTGATTTCGATACAACAGGTTTATGCACAGCACGAAAAGCGCAGTAAATCAGTGCAGGATTCAACGGCCAAAGTACGCCAGCTTAGCGAAGTCCGTATCGATGGTCAGAAAGCAATCAGGCTCAAAAAGGATACTTTATCTAATAGTTTGAGGATGCAGGTTCCGCTTTTACAGATGCCCCAGAATATCATTAGCATTTCTGCTGCGCTGATACAGCAACAAGGCGGGTTACAATTAAAAGATATGGCCAGAAATGCCAGTGGTGTATATTTTGGATATAACAGTTCACCTTTCGATAATTCTGCATCAATAAAAGTGAGGGGATTTAACGCAGCCACCACCATCAATGGAATGCCAAACCGGTTGGTTTTAGGCGCAACGCTTGATGATGAAGCCATTATCGAAAACCTTGAATTTGTTAAAGGACCGGCAGGATTTATCAGTGCGTTGGGTGAGCCTGGCGGAACGTTGAATATTGTGACAAAATCACCAAAAGAAAAACTGCTAAATGTAATGGTTACAGGGGGCAATTACAATTTGTTACGTGCCACAGCAGATGTTGGGAGTGCATTAAAAAGCAAGGGCTTTTCGTATCGCTTCAATACGGCTTTTCAGCATCAGGATTCATACCTCAATTACATGAAAACAACCAAATATGTAGTAGCACCTGTGTTGCAATATAATTTTAGTCCGCGTACATTTTTAATTGCAGAATACAATTACATTCGTGGAGAGGTCAGAAATGGATCTTCCATCAATAAGTTGCGTCAGGATAAGGATGTGCTGCAAGATCCGATCAGCTTAAATTTCAGTGCTGGAATTGGTTTGCCTTTAAGTGTTTCGCAAACACACACCTTCAGGTTTAATGCTGTTCATAAATTTAATGAGAACTGGCAGCTCACATCACAATCGAATTTTGTGAAAGCACCCGCCAACCAGTGGTACATGGTATCGGCCAATAACCGGACATCGATCAGTTTTAATGCTCAAGGCAAAACGAACCGCATTGCAAGCAATTCCAATATGTTGGGCGAAACCTATAACACCAACTTGTTTCTGTCTGGTAAATTTAAAACCGGTACATTTAAACACACACTATTAATTGGTAGTGATTATACTACCGGTAAAGATTCACTGTCAACCTACTACGGAACCAACTCCTTCTCTTTCGAACGGAATAATCCAGATTTTTATGTAGATGCGAATACCGTAGGCGTCACTAAAAGATCAATCAGACAGGAGAATCACATTCACTACTCAGCAGCCTATGTTTATGATAATATCGCCTTTGACAAATTTCTACTGACCGTTGGGGCGCGTTATACCGATTACCGTAACCGCAATATTTTAACCACTACAAGAGGCCCGCGCCTGCCAGATTATTACAGACAACATGCTTTCTCGCCCCGTGCTGCGCTAAGCTTTATGCCTGATTCGACTTTGTCTGTCTATTTTCTTTATGATCAATCATTTGTACCTAAAACCGGTCAGGTAGTAACCGAAACCATTGATGGCCCACAGGACGGACAAAAAACGGTTACCGCATCAAAACCTGTTGAGCCTGAACTGGGCAATAATTATGAATTGGGCATAAAGAAAAACTGGTTTAATGGCCGTTTATTAACTACGGTAAATGGCTTCCACACGGTAAAAAGAAATGTAGCGGCAAGAGATTTTAGAAGTTATACGTCTGCTGCCGGGGCCATAGCCTATTATCTTCAGTTGGGTGAAGTAGTGAGCAATGGTTTTGAGGTGGATGTAATCGGAAATATCACCGATCGGCTATCACTGATCACAAATTACACTTATGTAGACGCCAAAATAACCAAAGATAATAACCTCAATCCAACCGCTGATGATCCATCAATTATTGGACAAAAAATGCCGGATGTACCTCAACAAGTATTTAATACCTGGCTACAATATAGTTTTCCTCTAAGCGGTTACCACAAAATCTCCATCAGCGCAGGGCAAAGCACCATTACCAAACTTTCTGCCATCAGTCAAAGGGATACCTACCTGCCCAACTATACTAAATTTGATGCTGGTTTGAGCTTTAGCAGTCCGAAGTATATGTTTAGGTTAATTGCAGATAATCTAACCAACAAGCGCTATATGGCATCTGGCGACATTACTACGGATTTTCCGTATGCTGGCAATAATTATTTCTTTGTTGAAGGAGAACCATTTACGATCAGACTTTCGTTAGGGGTTAAATTTTAAGCTATACACGATGTTAGAACCTGTTGGATTAACCAAAAATAACGGGAACATATCGCTTTAAATAATCTGAGTTTAAAGGTAGGAGCTGGAGAAATATTTTATCTGCCTGGATAAAATATGCGGGCAAAACCAGGGTAAACAATGTGTTTGTTGGCACTAACTACGAGCAAAGCAAACAATTTTTAGCCTACATGCCGGAGGCGAAGACGATTTGAGATAGTAAAATCGTTATTGCACGAATGTCTTTTCAGAAAAATCGTCATCTCGACTGAAATACAGTGGAACGGAGAGATCTATCAAATAGATTTCCCGACTTCGCTGCACTTCGCTCGAAATGACGAGTTTTAAAAATCTATATCTCGTAACTATATACCGATCTTATCGCATCTCTTAGGTTATATTTTGAGGCCATCACTTCTCCGTAAGCACCTGCACTTCTGATAGCAAAAATATCCCCTCTAAACGATTCGGGTTGTTCTACCTCTTTTCCAAAACAATCGGTACTCTCACAAATTGGACCGACGATATCGTATTTTACGACTTCGGACTCTGGGCTCCGGACTCCGGACTGACTAAGATTCTCTATTTTATGATAAGCCTGATACAATGCGGGACGCATCAGTTCGGTCATCCCTGCATCTAAAACAACAAAGTTTTTCTTCTTTCCATTTTTAATATATAGTACACGGGTAATTAATGATGCTGATTGACCAACCAAAGCCCTGCCCAGTTCAAAATGCACTTCCTGACCAGGTTTAATGGTTAAGAATTCATTGAAAATTTTAAAGTAAGATCCGAAATCAGGAATTTGATGATCGGGATTGTGGTAGTCGATCCCTAAACCTCCACCTACATTCAATACCTGAAGTTTAAATCCCTTATCTTCAAACCATGCGGCAAATTCATTTACGCGAACGCAAAGGTTTTTATATACATCCAGATTGGTAATCTGCGAGCCGATGTGGAAGTGAATACCGATAAACTTAAGATTTTCTGAAGCTTTTAGGGCATCGGCACATTCAGTTAAATCCCATGAATTGATCCCGAATTTATTTTCATCTAACCCTGTTGTAATATTATGATGGGTATGTGCATCAACATTTGGATTAATGCGGATGGCAACCTGAGCAGTTTTACCTTTTTTAGCCGCCAGTTCATTTAATACCGCTAATTCCTGGATAGATTCTACATTAAAGCAGAAGATATCAAGATCCAGTGCCTCATTAATTTCTTTGTCAGATTTACCCACGCCGGCAAAAACAATTTTTTTATTGTCGAAACCAACCTCTACTGCTCTTTTAACCTCGCCGGCACTCACACAATCTGCACCGAAACCAATTTCTTTGATCTGTTTTAACACTATAGGATTGAAATTTGCCTTTAATGCATAATGGATGTGAAATTGATAAGGAGCTGCTGCATCTGCACAAGTTTGCAGGGTTTTTTGCAACAGATCGGTATCATAGTAGTAAAAAGGCGTTTCAATATTGTTAAACTTTGATATATCTTTATCGGCGAACATGTTCAAATTCCTTGTTATAATTTTAATTTTATTCTTTGCGCTAATTTATCTGGGTAACTACCTCGATTTAAAGCATGGAAGAGTTACCCGGAAACAATACAATGGGAAAATCCGATTTTTTATCGTATTACTATTATTGTTACTGTTTCTTTTATTTATAAAAAAATGAAGATAGCGGCCGCCATATTTATTGTTCTTATTCTTTCTGCAGGATTATTTAATTCTTACAAAAAATATAAAAACGGTTTGTTACCAGCAAACTTTCTGGCTTTTCATTGCCTTGTCGGCCTGCTGGTTGTAATCGGCGCCTTTTTCTTGTTATTCGAATAACCTGTTGTGTAAGCTTCTCAAAGCCTCTGTTTTATATTCGCTTAAAATTAAAAGCGAAACGTTATAGTTACTTCCACCATATGATATCATACGGATCGGAATGTGTTTTAATCCTTCTAAAACCCTACTGGCGAAACCGTGTTTCTCTGAACCGAAATCGCCCACTACACACACAATACTGTGATTGGTATCTACTTCAACAGTTCCAAAACTTTCCAGTTCTTCAATAATCTGTGGCAAATGTGCGGTTTCATCAATGGTTAAAGATACGGCTACCTCAGAAGTGGTAATCATATCAATAGGTGTTTTATAACGTTCGAAAACCTCGAAAACCCTGCGTAAGAAACCATAGGCCAGCAACATCCGACTGGATTGGATGCGGATTGCCGTAATACCATCTTTAGCAGCTATTGATTTAATTTTACCTTTTTCGCTATTATGGGTAATTAAAGTGCCGGCAGCAGAAGGTTCCATAGTATTCAGCAAACGAACCGGTATCTTATATTTCTGTGCAGGGAAAACAGATTGAGGATGTAAAATTTTGGCCCCAAAATAAGCCAGCTCAGCTGCTTCATCAAATGATAACTGCGCAATTGGTTTAGTTCCTTTAACAATACGAGGATCGTTATTATGCATCCCGTCAATATCCGTCCAGATCTGAACTTCTTCCGCCAGAATTGCCGCGCCTAATAAAGATGCGGTATAATCACTACCGCCACGGCGTAGGTTGTCAACTTCACCAAAACTGTTGCGACAGATGTAACCTTGTGTAATGAAGAGTTTATTGTCTTTATGTTGTTCCAGCAACGGCATTAAGTGCTTTGTGGTAAACGGAATGTCAGGTTCATTATCCTCATCCGTTTTCATAAAATCCAAAGCAGGCAATAGTACAGATGGTACGCCAATGGATTTTAAATAAATATGGTATAAATTAGTTGATAAAAGCTCCCCTTGTGCCAATACCACTTTCTCTTCAATTGATGTAAAAATATCATTGGCTAAACCTGCCAAAAAGTTGAAGTGATAATCGATTACTTCATTGCCCTGTTCCTGAAATTCGGCAGCAGGCAATAACTCAATCACAAACGTTTTATATTTTTGATACAGGTTTTCTACGGCTTCGCTTCCCTTCTTCTTATCGCCAGCTAAAAAATGAGTTGCAATTTCTACTAAACTATTTGTAGTTCCAGACACGGCTGATAAAACTACAATCTGCTCTTCATTTGGATTAATGATATCCAACAATTTCGTCATGCGCTCAGGACTACCTACAGAAGTACCCCCAAATTTTAATATTTTCATTTGCTTGCTAATGGTTTTAAAAGGTAACGAAACGCTCAGTTTTTTTTATCCCAGGGCTTGGTTTAAAAGTTTATGATGATTCGTTTATTTATAAACTGTTTCTAATCCATGATTATGCGAGGAGAACCTTACTGATTTTGCAACGATTATGAAAAAAGTTAAAATCGCCTCACATTAATAATGGATTTTCTTTATTATTGTATCGGGGCGTGAAATTAAACAAAAGCAGCTTAAAAGCAACACCCTCAACAAAATAAAATTTGGATGAATTGAAATAAATATCTTCAAACCAAACCTCATCCATTAAAATTTGTTCATCACGAGATATTAAACTAAAAAAAACAGCTCAATGCAGGCAATTGACCAATCAACGCAAGCCACCATTAATCAATGGTTAAATGGAAATTATGATGAAGATACCAAGGCTGAAATCCAGTCCCTTGTAGATAAAAATGCAACAACCGAACTAACTGATGCATTTTACAGAAGTTTAGAGTTCGGAACAGGCGGTTTACGCGGCATTATGGGTGCAGGTTCTAACCGCATAAATAAATACACCATAGGAACGGCTACACAGGGATTAGCCAACTACCTAAACAATAAATATCCTAACGAACAAATCAAAGTGGCGATTGCGCACGATAGTCGCAATAATTCGGATTACTTTGCAAAAATCACTGCCGATGTGTTTTCGGCCAATGGCATATACGTATATTTCTTCTCTGGATTAAGACCAACGCCAGAGCTTTCTTTTGCTGTACGTCATTTTGGTTGCAAAAGTGGTGTAATGTTAACGGCATCGCATAACCCTAAAGAGTATAACGGTTACAAAGCTTACGGTGCTGATGGAGGTCAGTTTACTTCTCCCGATGATAAATTGGTGATTGATGAAGTAAATAAAATTAAAAGCATAGATGAAGTAAAATTTGATCGCGTTGATGCAAACGTTCAATTGATTGGTGAGGAGGTTGATCAGTTATATCTGGATGGCATTACAGCGCTATCGATTTCCCCTGATGCGATTAAAAGACAACAGGATTTAAAAATTGTATACTCTCCTATTCATGGAACTGGAATTACATTGGTTCCTAAAGCTTTAGCACAGTTTGGCTTTACGAACGTAACCATTGTTGAAGAGCAAAGTACGCCTGATGGTAATTTTCCAACTGTGGTGTATCCTAACCCGGAAGAAAAAGATGCGTTGACTTTAGCGATGAACAAAGCTAAAGAAATAGATGCTGATTTAGTTCTGGCAACCGACCCTGATGCTGACCGCGTGGGTATTGCCGTAAAAAACAATAATGGCGAATGGGTATTGCTTAACGGTAACCAAACAGGCAGTTTGTTGATTAATTACTTATTATCTGCATGGCAGGATAGCGGTAAATTGGATGGCAATCAGTTTATTGTAAAAACCATTGTAACCTCTAACCTGATCGAAGAAATTGCCAAAAAGAAAAATGTAACCTACTATAATACGTTAACCGGATTTAAATATATCGGACAGTTAATGACCGAACTTGAAGGCAAAAAGTATTTTATCGGTGGTGGTGAAGAAAGCTATGGCTACCTGATTGGTGATTTGGTACGAGATAAAGATGCTGTGGTTTCTGCCGCTTTCATTTCTGAAATGACGGCGTATTATAAAGATAAAGGTGCTAGTTTATACAATGCCTTGTTGGATATGTATGTAGAGTATGGTCTTTATAAAGAAGACTTGGTTTCGCTAACCAAAAAAGGTAAATCCGGTGCTGAAGAAATCAAAGCCATGATGGTTAAATTTAGAGAAAATCCGCCTGCAACTTTGGGTGGTTCTAAAGTATCGGTATTAAAAGATTATGAATTAGGACAGGAAACAGATTTATCAACGGGAAAGATAACCAAACTGGATTATCCTACCTCTGATGTTTTACAGTTTATTACTGAAGATGGCAGTATTGTTTCAGCCCGCCCGAGTGGTACAGAGCCTAAAATCAAATTCTATTGCAGTGTAAATGCACCTTTAGCCGATAGAAAAGATTTTGATTCGGTTAATGCAAAGCTTGAAGAGAAGATCAAAACGGTTATGGCCGATTTACAGGCGTAATCTTAATGCTTAATTATAGTTGTGGTTGTCACATCGAGCTTGCCGAAACGCTTTTTAAACATTCACAAGAGGTTCTTCGGCAAGCTACCATTGACAGAATCTACTAGTTGGTCGTCATCCGATAGCAATCGGATCTCGCGCATGCGGGAATCACCTCTACTGGTCTTAGCGTCTCGCTAAGACCTTTAATTCTTATATAGCGGCGTATTAGTACGGGGGATTTCGATCAATGCTATTTTACCTTATGTTTCTAATAGTAAGCGTTACAATTCTTATACCCTCAACTGGTCTTAGCGTCTCGCTAAGACCTTTAATTATTATAAAGGGACGGATTAGTACGGAGGATTTCGATCAATGCCATTTTACCTTATGTTTCGAATAGTGAGCGTTATAATTCTTATACTTCTCTTATATCGGGACTTGGTGATGTAAATTTATTTTTCGGAAGTCAGTAAAGCTGGTCAGAAGTATAAAGCCGACAATTTTGAACGCCGGACTTCTGAGGTTTCAAGTAATGAATAATGCAAGAGTTCAAGAACTATTGCTGAAAGATATGATGCATATGTTCTGACCGCCCAAACTTCCTACTTTCGGACATCTGACCCCGGACTTTTCCAAACATTAAAGATCTAAATAAATACCTTGTATATTTGCATCTTTAAGATAATATCATGAATAAAATCACAATTTATTTAGCTACTTCCCTGCTAGCTGTTTCTATATTTTCGGCTTGTAAACAAGAAAGAAAGCTTCCATTTTATGGGGAACGTCATGCTGAAACGGTTAAAAATGCTGCAGGTGTAGAGAAAATTGACACTGTTTATCAAACCATTCCTGCCTGGTCTTTCCTGAACCAGGATAGTGTGATCACCACAAATAAAGCTACTGATGGAAAGGTTTATGTCGCCGATTTCTTTTTTACTTCCTGCACCACCATCTGCCCTACCATGCACCGCAATTTAATGACGGTTTACAATGATTTTAAGGCCAATCCAGATGTAATGTTTGTATCACACACGATTGATTTTAAATATGATAAGCCTCATGTTCTGAAAAAATATGCTCAGAAGTTAGGTGTTGATGGTCCTAAATGGTTATTTCTTTACGGCACAAAAGATAGCGTATATACCTTGGCCGAAAAGAACTACTTAGTTGCTGTTGGCGAAGACAATACGGCTAAAGATGGTTATATCCACCAGGGTTATCTGGTTTTGATAGATAAAGACAGACGGATTCGCGGCGCTTATGATGGTACTAAAGCAGACCAGGTAGCGCAATTGAAAAAAGATATTCCGGTTTTACTGGCAGAGTATAAAAAGTAATCATCAGTCTTCATCCCTATCCGTTAGGGATGAAGATTTTATAATAAACATCCATGCGTAAGTACATTATCAATGCACTCTTTTTTATCTCACTGGCTGCCATTATCGTTTCCTGCCAAAATCAGGAAACCATCGATCTGCAAAATTATATGTCGAATGGAAAAGATATCTATAAAACCAAATGTCAGAACTGCCATGGTGAAAATGGTGAAGGTTTAGGCCAGCTCGCTCCCCCGTTAACTGATTCTGTGTTTTTAAAGGCAAATAAATCCCGTTTAGCGTGTTTCATTAAAAATGGAGTAAATGAATCATTAGTTGTTAACGGTAAAGAATACAAGGAAAAAATGCCTGCTTTTCCAGAACTCGCTGACATTGATGTGGCGCAGGTAATGGTTTACATTACCAATTCATTTGGCAATAAGCAGGGATTTGTGCCTTACTCGCAGGTTTCAACAGATTTGGAGAATTGCAAGTAAATATTATTTCGTGTATTTAGAGTATGACAACGATAACTCTTCAAGTTCCAGATAGCTTAGGTAGGCATGAGCAGGATACGGTACGTTTCATCGCAGCAAAGCTGTATGGATCTGGAAAATTATCATTAGGTCAAGCTGCTGCTATGGCTGACTTATCTGTACGTACCTTTTCTGAATTACTTTCAGATTATGATGTTTCGTTAATCAATTATTCTGTTTCAGAAATGTTAAAAGATGCAGGAAAAATATGAAATCGTAATCGCCGATACAACCTGTTTCATTTTATTAGAAAATATCGGAGAGCTTAATCTTTTAAAATCTCTTAGCCACCACAACGATAATCGCAAAGGAATTTGGTTCCCCTTTGCCTGATTGGATTGAAATCAGAACACCAAAAAACATTTCATTTCAAAATTCCCTGGATCTCGAGGCTGGTGAAGCAAGTGCTATTGCATTAGCAACAGAATCAGAAAGTTCTCTTCTCATTTTAGATGATAATAAAGGGAGAAAAGCAGCCGAACGGTTATAGCTTCTTTATACGGGTACATTAGGCATAATTTTAAAGGCAAAAAATGTTGGTTTGATTACTTCAGTTAAACCTATCTTTCAAAAAATACAACTGACAAGTTTTAGATTTTCTCAAAAGGTGCTAAATGAAATATATGCACTCGCTAATGAATAGTATTATGACTATTGTAATAAAAAACCCATCTTTGCGCAAAATGCAGGTTGTTCTATCGCTGTTCCGAATAAAATCGGAAGAGAGGAAAGTCCGGGCAACGCAGGGCATCCCGCTTTCTAACGGAAAGGGGTTCAGGAATGAAAACCTGGACCACGGATTAGTGCAACAGAAAATATACCGTCCCGGTTTTACATCGGGATAAGGGTGAAAACGTGCGGTAAGAGCGCACGAGCATTGCAGGCGACTGCAGTGGTTTGTAAACCCCGGGAGTTGAAAGACCAAATAGGCTAACATCCTGACTTACCGTCGGGATAAAGGGCTGCCCGTCCGATGTTAGTGGGTAGGTCGTTAGAGATAAACGGCAACGTTTATAGTAGATAAATGATAGAAATCCTGAGCAATCAGGAGACAGAACCCGGCTTATAGACCTGCATTTTTTTTACTCACTTAATAAAATGCGCTTGGCTTCGCCAAGTTTAGCATCTTCCGCCTCACCTAATACAGGAAATTTCAAGTCGAGGCTTTTTAATTTGTCTTCAATAATTTCGCTTATTGCCAGCCTGGCGAACCATTTTTTATCAGCAGGAATAATGTGCCAGGGCGATTCCGGTGTGCTGGTTTCGTTAATTGCATGTTCGTAGGCATTCATATATTGATCCCATAATGCCCTTTCTTCAATGTCTCCTGAAGAAAATTTCCAGTTTTTGGTGGGGTCATCAATACGTTCTAAAAAGCGTTTTTTTTGCTCATCCCGGCTTACATTTAAAAAAAACTTTAAAACAACTGTTCCATTGGCGGATAAATGTTCTTCGAAATTTTTAATGCTCTTATAACGCTTTTGCCAAAAATTTTTGCTGATCTTTTTAACATCACTAAGGCCTGGTATATTTTCGTTTAAAATATATTCGGGATGCACCTTGCAAACCAATACATTTTCATAGTGGGAACGGTTATGGATCCCGATTCGTCCACGTTCAGGCAGCGCCTTATAATGTCGCCACAGAAAATCGTGCTCATATTCTTTTTGCGTAGGCGTTTTAAAGCTATAAACCTGACATCCCTGTGGGTTTAGCCCGCTCATTACATGCTCAATAGCGCTATCTTTACCGGCAGCATCCATAGCCTGGAAAATAATAAGTACCGCATGTTTCGCGGAGGCATACAATTTTTCCTGTAAATGACTCAGCGATATTTTCGAGTTTACCAGGGCATCTTTCGCTTTTTCTTTGTTATAACCGCCTGTAAAATCAGTTTTATGGTTTTTTAAGGAAAATTTCTTATCTCCCTGTACAATTAAGCCTTTAAATTCGTTTTTCATCATTATATTATTTCCAGGTAACCGATGCGTCGATAATTTAAATATAGAACTAAAAAATAAGTAAATTAAATCCGTTAATTTGCATACAGAGTTTTTTATATTTAACGCCACAGCTTTTACCTTAAGATTATCTTATCCAATATGTTTAAAGAGATAAAAAACAAGTACTTACGTTATTTTGCCATAGTTTTATTTTTTATAATAATTTTCTTTTCCGCTCTGCAATTAAACTTTTTATGGTTGTTTGGCTATTCACCAAGTGTTCGGGATATTAAAGCACCTACGCTACGTGTGGGTTCTGAACTTTACACTGCAGACGGCAAACTAATTGGAAGATACTTTAAAGAGAACAGAACACCTGTAAATTACAATGATATTGCACCGAGTGTAATACATGCGCTGGTTGCTACTGAAGATGTACGTTTTTATAAACATTGGGGAATTGATGTGCAGGCCGTGGGGCGGGCAGTTGCTGGCTTAGGGAAAGATGGTGGTGCCAGTACCATTACCCAGCAATTGGCCAAAAACCTCTACCGTACGCGTTACAATAAATCGCAGGGATTATTGATTAAGATACCTTTGGTGAGAACCTTGATTGTAAAGTTAAAGGAATGGATGACGGCGGTAAAATTAGAAGCCAACTATTCTAAAAACGATATCATTACCATGTATCTGAATACCGTTTCTTTCGGTAACAATGCTTACGGCATAAAAACGGCCAGTAGGATTTACTTTGATAAAGAAACCAAAGACCTGGCCACTACAGATGCAGCGATGCTTGTAGGGATGTTAAAAGGAACTACCTTATATAATCCAACCAAAAATCCTGAAAAAGCTTTGGAAAGAAGAAATGTAGTGTTGGCACAAATGAACAAGTACAACTACCTAAGCAAAGATAGTTTGATCCAATTATCAAAGGAGCCTGTTAAATTAAAGGAAGGTAAAATGCAGGATGGCAGCGACGGCGATTCTTATCTGAGGGCAGCTGTGGCAAAATATTTAGAGAAATGGTGTACTGATAATGGTTACGACCTGTATGAGGATGGACTAAAAATTTACACTACTATAGACTCAAAACTGCAGAAATATGCTGAAGAAGCTGTTGCCGATCAGATGAGAATTTTGCAGCGCAGGTTTTACAGCGTTTGGGGCAATGAAGATCCATGGTACGATTCGGAAAAACACAAAGTTGATTATCCGGATAGAGCAATGAAAAACCTGCCGGTTTATGCACTTTTGCAAAAAAAGTTCCCCAACCATCCAGATTCTGTTACTGCCTATTTCAATAAAAAGAAAAGGATGCAGGTTTTTACCTATAAAGGCGATCGTGATACTTTGTTCTCTACTCTGGATTCGATCCGTTATTACGGAAAAATCATGAATACCGGAATGATGACCATGGAGCCCGCAAGTGGAAAAATTAAAGTTTGGGTTGGCGGTATCGATCACAAATTCTTCAAATACGATCACGTTAATCAGGCTAAACGCCAGGCAGGTTCTACCTTTAAGCCATTTGCTTATTTAACAGCTTTAGAACAAGGGATGAGTCCTTGCGATAAATTTACCGATAAACCGGTTAAAATTGCTTATCAGGACAAAGGTGAAACCAAATATTGGGAACCGAAAAATGCCGATTATAGTGTTTCTTATCGTGAAATGAGTTTGCGCTGGGCAATGGCTAAATCGGTAAATACCATTACTGCACAGGTAACCGAAAAGGTGGGTTGGGATAATGTGGTCAAGTATGCACACGAATGCGGGATTGACAGCCATTTGGAGTCTGTACCTTCCGTAAGTTTAGGTTCGAATGATGTTACCGTTTACGAAATGGTAAAGGCTTACGCTACCTTTATGAATAAGGGGATTAAAACAGATCCCATTTTAGTGGAAAAAATTACCGATCAGGATAATAATCTAATTGACGAGTTTAAGCCTAAAACAAAAAGGGTTCTGTCAGAAGAAATTGCCTGGTTAATGACCTATATGTTCCGTGGTGGTATGGAAGAACCTGAAGGTACCTCACAGGCATTGTGGGAATGGCCAGACTTGTTTAGAAAAAATAATCAGATTGGCGGTAAGACAGGCACCTCATCCGATTATGTAGATGCATGGTACATGGGTTTAACCAAAGATTTGGTAACCGGGGTTTGGGTGGGTTGCGACGAAAGAACCGCACACTTCAAAAATGGTGAACAGGGAGAAGGATCAAGAACGGCACTACCTATTTTTGCCAAGTTTATGGAAAAGGTATACCTCGATCCAAATTCAGGTTATACTTATGGCCCTTTTCCAAAAGCTACCGTTGATATTACCCGTACTTACAATTGTCCTAGTCCGAGAGTTGTTAGGGATACTACATCAACTGATAGTGTAGCTGTTGATTCTACTGATTTTACCGTCCCTACCGAATTGCCGGTTACTACTGAGCCGGTAAACAATGAACCTGAAGTTAAAAAAGAAGAAAAGAAGACAGATCCTGTTCAAAATCCCGTTACTCCTACCGTTCCACTTACCAGAAAAGAAGAACGTGAATTGAGAAGAAAACAACGTCAGGAAGAGAAGGAAAAAAAGAAAAACGAAGAAACTAGTCAGCAATAGTTTGTTGGAATAACAAAAATAGTTTACCATACGTGTAAAATAGCGAGTATGATTTTAAAAAAGTGTTAAATTTTTAATACTCTTTTAAACAATTATTACTTTTATTTCCAGAACTTTTTACCATTTCATTTTCATAATTTTTCGAACAAACATCACTAAAACCACATATATGAAAATAGGCTCTACTTTATTTAGGCGATATTCTCCTTTGTTGCTCCTGCTTATTCTTTCTTTTTCAGTTAATGCCCAATACTTTGGACAAAATAAGGTTAGATATAAAAAACTCGACTTCAAGGTTTTACAAACGCCTCATTTTGAGATCTATTATTATATCAAGAACGATAAACTTTTAAAACGTTTTTCGCAGGAAGCCGAAACATGGTACAAAATGCACCAGGAAGTTTTTAGAGATACTTTTCTTAAGAAAAATCCTATCATTCTATATAACAACCATCCCGATTTCCAGCAAACAACGGTACTTAACGGAGAAATTGGAATCGGTACCGGTGGGGTTACCGAGGCGTTAAAAAACCGTGTAATTATGCCTGTTATGGAGTTGAATAGCCAAACCAGACACGTTTTAGGCCATGAGCTGGTTCATGCTTTTCAATACCATTTGCTGTTAGAGAAAGATTCAATCAGTTTAGAGAACGTCGGACAAACGCCACTATGGATGGTTGAGGGTATGGCAGAGTATTTATCCATCGGAAAAAAAGATGCATTTACTTCCATGTGGATGCGCGATGCCATGTTGAACCGTGATATACCTTCGTTAAAAGATTTAACCAATTCCAATAAATATTTTCCTTACCGTTATGGTCAGGCATTTTGGACTTACATCGGTTCCCAATATGGCGATACCACTATTGTTCCGCTATTTAAGAATACGGCAAAATATGGTTATGAAAATGCCATAAGGTATACCTTCGGGTATGATGATAAAACATTATCGGGTTTATGGAAGAATTCCATTGATGCACATTATAAGCCGATGTTGAAAGCAGATAGTTCGCAGATTAAAATTACCGGTACAAAAATTATCGACAATAAAAATGCCGGCAATATGAACGTCGCCCCTGCCCTAAGTCCGGATGGAAAATATTTGGCATTTATGTCTGAGAAAGATCTTTTTGGTATAGATTTATTTCTCGCCGATGCCAAAACCGGTAAAATTATCAGAAAACTCAGCAGCCAGATCTCCAATGGGCATATTGATGATTTCAATTTTATAGAATCGGCTGGTGCTTGGTCGCCGGATAGCAAACAATTTGCTTTTAGCATCTTTAGTCATGGTAAAAACCAGATGATGATTATCGATGTTTCTAACGGATCTACCATATCTCAAACGGCCATGGGGCAGGTACAACAGTTTGGTAATTTAACTTGGTCACCAAATGGAAAAGATATTGCTTTTTCAGGTATGGTTGAAGGGCAAAGTGATATCTTTTCTTATAACCTGGATACCAAAGCAGTAACTCAGATTACCAATGACGTTTATTCTGATTACGCCCCCAATTACTCGCCTGACGGTAAAAAACTAGTGTTTTCGTCCGATAGAGCAGCCATTCAGGCCAATACAATTAATGCCGTGCTGCCTATAAACCTTGCTGTTTATGATATTGCTACTAAAACGGTAAGTAATTTAGATGTTTTCCCTGGAGCGAACAACCTGAATGCCCAGTTCTCATCAAATAGCCAAAATATCTATTTTTTATCAAATAGAGATGGGTTCAGGAATTTGTATAAATACAACTTTGCTGATCATTCGGTTGATCAGTTAACCGATTATTTTACTGGAATTAGCGGGATTACCGAATTTTCTCCTGCCATTTCGGTGTCGGCAACCGATGATATTGTTTATAGTTATTATCGCTACCAGCGTTATACCCTTTATAATGCTAAATTAAGCAGCTTTACAGCGAAAAGAATTGGTAATCACGAAGAAAATTTTGATGCTGCCATTCTTCCTCCAATGGAAAACATTGGCGTAAATATCATCAATTCTAATTTAAATAATTTCGACCGTTTCGAAAAAATAGTTGCCGATTCCATGAAAACGGTACCTTATAAACCAAAATTCAGGTTAGATTATTTAGCAAATAGCGGTGTAGGTGTTTCAACCAGTCGTTTTGGAACCGGCGTTGCTGGCGGAATTGTAGGCATGTTCAGCGATATTCTGGGTACCAATCAAATTATTGCCAATATTTCTGTAAATGGTGAAATTTACGATGCTGGTGGATTAGTTGGTTACATTAATCAGAAAAGCAGGATAAACTGGGGGGCAGCCGTTTCGCATATCCCTTACGTATCTGGTTTTAGGTCTTACGGCTATCAAAACATACCTACAGGAGATAATACTACCATTAATGCACTGGCAGACCGGACAGATATTATCAGGACCTTCGAAGATCAGTTTCAGGTTTTTGGTGCTTATCCATTTAGTAAAATACATCGTTTTGAGTTAGGCGGCTCATTTTCGCATTATGGCTATAGGATTGATCGATATAGCAATTACTATAATGCTGACGGTTACTACATTGGTTCAGATCGGAGCCGGATTTCTAACGATGTAGCTTCTAATGATTATGGAATTCCATTTAATTCTTTTACACTGTATCAATTAAATGCCGGATTTGTAGGCGATAATTCCATATTCGGTCTTACCGGCCCGCTGGATGGTTTCAGGTACCGGGTAAGCGGCGAAAAATATTTAGGCACTTACAACTTCGCCGGTGTAACAGCAGACCTCCGTAAATACTGGAGGGCTAAGCCGGTAACATTTGCGGTAAGAAGTTATAATACCTTAAGAATTGGTAAAGATGCAGACAGGCTTTACCCAATGTATGTCGGTTATCCCTATCTGATCAGGGGGTATGAATCAAACTCCATTTACAAAAGTACTTCTGCACAGTCTTCAGAATCTTTTGATATTAACCAGTTAACAGGAAGTAAAATAGCTGTTTTTAATTTCGAAGTACGACTTCCATTTACAGGGCCTAAAAAGTTAGCAGCTATACCTTCTAAGTTTTTATTCTCAGATTTGAACTTATTTTTTGATGCAGGACTGGCCTGGACGAATGATACGCAGGTAAAATTTAAAGGTGAACCAACTTATACAACTCAACCTGTTTTGGACGCAAATAAAAAACCGGTTGTTGACGAAAAGGGAAATCCGGTTACCTATCAGGCTACAACAGAGCGTGTGCCGGCAATGAGTGTCGGTATATCTTTAAGGGTTAATGTTTTTGGCTATTTTGTACTCGAACCTTATTACGCGATCCCTTTTCAAAGAAAAGATGTTAAAACCGGAGTATTCGGTTTAACGTTTGCGCCAGGTTGGTAAATTGAGTTAAGAGATCAATTTAATAATCTAATCAGTTAATCATCTGTTAGCCTTTAGGTTATAAATATTAATTTTAGCTTGAATGATCAGGGTGACCAATCCTGATCATTCAAGCATTTTTATATATTTATAGATCATGATTCATATTCAATCGGCAAGCATTAGAGCTTAAACCTGGCTAAGAGAGGCTTGTAAATGAGAGTTTAACCTGATTGTTGATATTGCGGTGTAGCAGGATATTTTCGAAATCAAGACCAATCGTCAAATCAATCCAATCCGGATTACAGGATCTTACTAAACGTTCTTTTTGCATACGTGTAAAGCGGCTGATTGATTTAAAACGTACCAAAGCCTGTGCCTCAGTTTTAAATTCCTCAAAATAAACCAAACGGGTTAATTGCTGACCGTTATCAAAAAACAAGTTTGGCATCTGTTTGTAGAAATCAAGGGTTTTGATCAAATCTGAACTCATGCCTACGTGCATACTTGTACGGTTTCTGTCGGTAACGATATAAACAAATTTTTTCATGATCTTATGTTTAAAATTTAAAACTAAACTATTTAGTATACTTTCTTGCAAATCAAAATAATATTACTAACTTTATGAGCATAAAATTACTAACTATTTTAGTAATTCCAAATTTATTTTAAAATTTATTTTTATGTCAAATATTTCAAATAATTTAAAGTACCTCAGGAAGAAAAAAGGCCATACACAGCAAAATTTCGCTGATATTATGGAAATCAAGAGATCGCTTATCGGGGCTTACGAGGAAGACCGGGCGGAACCTAAATATGATTTGCTAAAAAAAATAGCTGAATACTTTGATCTGACCATTGATGAATTCATTAATGAAAAAATATCTGACAGCTGGAAACCCAAGCCAAAAAGCCAGGGATCTAACCTTCGGGTGCTGAGCATTTCTGTAGATCAGAACGACCGCGAAAACATCGAATTGGTTCCGGTTAAAGCAAGTGCCGGTTATTTGAACGGGTTTTCAGATCCTCAATACATTAGCGATTTGCCTAAATTTCAACTTCCATTGCCTGCGTTAAGACAAGGTACTTTCAGGGCTTTCGAAATCATGGGCGATAGTATGTTACCGGTACAACCGGGAAGCATCATTATCGGCGAGTACCTCGATAACTGGAATGAAGTAAAAACCGGTGAAACCTATATTGTGATCAGTAAAAATGAAGGTGTCGTATATAAAAGAGCAGGTAACCGTTTCAGGGAAAATAAGGATTTGAAACTGATATCAGATAATAAAGTATATGATCCTTACACCATTGCTGCAGATGATATTCTGGAAATATGGAAAGCCAAAGCATATATATCTACATCATTACCCGAGCCTGCCCCAGATCCGACAATGGAAACACTCACACAAATGATGGCGCAGATGCAGAAATCAATTTCTCAGTTGAATAAGAATTAACATTTTTTTAACAAGTGCCAATTAAACTGTTTGTAATTTTTTATATCTATTCATTTAAAAACACATAAAAAAACATAACATGAAAAAGGCAATTTTAACAGTGGCAATTGCGGTAATGGGTTTAACTGCTACATTTGCGCAAGACACAACAAAACACGCAAGACGGGCAATGCCTAAAATGACGGCTGAACAAAGAGCAGAAAAGGTGACCTCAAGATTGGAAAAACAGCTGAGCTTGACCGCTGATCAAAAAAGTAAGATTTACGCTATTGAGTTGGAGAATGCAAAGAAATTGGAAGCCTGGAGATCTGCTGATAAAGGCGATATGAAAGGCAAGATGAAAGAACGTAAAGCAGCAATGGATGAGCAAAAATCTAAAATAGATGCTGTTTTAACTGCTGATCAGAAAACTAAAATGGATGCTTTCCGTGCAGAGGCGAAAGAACGGGTTGAGAAAATGAGAAAAAACATGGGTACAAGAGGAAAAAGAGATAAAGAACCTGTCGTTTCCAATCCTCCTGCACAAGGTTAAATAGTAAAGCAGTAATTAATTATATTTTGGAAAGCGTTTCGATTATTCGGGACGCTTTTTTTACTTTTGGGCGATGCGTAAAGTTGAACAGTTTATTAGCGGTAAGCTTCAGGAACGGAAAGATAAACTTTCGATCAGGAATTTATCGATAAACATCCCTCCTGTTGATTTTTGTTCCAACGATTATCTGGGTTTTGCCAGATCTGGTGAATTAAAGGAGAGCATGAATATTACCCTCGCCTCCATGCCACATCACCTGAACGGCGCCGGTGGTTCAAGATTATTAAGCGGAAATACCAGGTTTACCGAAGAGACAGAGCAGTTCATCGCCGATTTTCACCAGGCCGAAAGCGGATTGATCTTTAATTCAGGGTATGATGCCAATGTGGGGCTGTTATCCAGTGTACCACAACGGGGCGATACTATAATTACAGACGAACTGATTCATGCAAGTATCATCGATGGCTGTAGGTTAAGCCATGCTACACGATTTAAATTTTATCATAACGATATAAACGATCTGGAAAGCAAACTGAAACTGGCAAAAGGAAACATATTCGTTGTAGTAGAAAGCGTTTATTCTATGGACGGGGATATCGCCCCTTTACCGGCGATATCAAATCTTTGTGAGCGGTATGATGCTAATCTGATTGTAGATGAAGCCCACGCCACCGGTATTTTTGGCGCAAAAGGTCAGGGATTAATCAATCACTTTAACTTAACTGACGGCGTATTTGCGCGTATTGTAACATTCGGTAAAGCATTGGGGGTACACGGAGCGGTCGTTTTAGGAAGTAAAAACCTTCGGCACTATCTTATTAATTTTGCCAGATCATTCATTTACACTACAGCTGCGCCCATTCATAATATCGTTGCGGTTAACTGCGCATATCAATATTTGTGTGAAATTGATCATCAGTTAATTCATCAAAAAATTACCGTATTCAGAAAAGCATTAAAAGAGCATCATATTAAAGCACTTGATAGCGAAAGCACCATCCAGGGAGTTTTATTTTCATCAAATGAAGCAACCAAAAAAGCCGCCGCCAGCTTACAAAGCAAAGGCTTTGATGTAAGGGCAATATTGAGCCCTACAGTAGCGCCAGGTAAAGAAAGGCTCCGGATCTGCCTTCATACGTATAATACCGACGAAGAAATTAAGTTATTGGTTAATTACCTCAAAGAATTAAATTAAATGAATAAATATTTTATTACCGGCATTGGGACAGGTATCGGAAAAACATTGGTTAGTGCTATTTTGACTGAAAAATTAAAAGCCGATTATTGGAAACCCATTCAGTCTGGAGATTTGGAAACCAGCGATAGCATAACAATAAATAGTTTAGTGAGTAATAGCCGTACCGTTATACATCCTGAAAGCTACAGATTAACACAGCCCCTATCACCACATTTATCCGCCAGATTAGATGGTATTGAAATAGACCTTAATCAAATTAATCTTCCTGAAACGAACAACAACTTAATTATTGAGGGTGCTGGCGGATTAATGGTACCTTTAAACGAAACGGAGCTGATTGTCGACCTGATCAAAAAACTGGAAGTAGAAGTAATATTGGTTTCACAAAATTATCTGGGCAGTATTAACCACACCTTACTATCGGTCAATTTACTCAGGCA
The DNA here is from genome assembly GCF_042464845.1 of Pedobacter sp. BG31. Taxonomy (NCBI): domain Bacteria; kingdom Pseudomonadati; phylum Bacteroidota; class Sphingobacteriia; order Sphingobacteriales; family Sphingobacteriaceae; genus Pedobacter; species Pedobacter sp. BG31. The sequence goes on along the minus strand of NZ_JBHNZK010000009.1, from coordinate 92,752 downwards.
ATACGAAATTCCTGTTAAAGGAATCATTTTTAATGGTACTGAGAATGAAGAAACCGAAAGATATATCCTTCAGTATACCAAAATAAAAAAGCTAGGTTACATACCTGGCTTAGATCAGATTGATAAAGCGCATATTGCTTCAGCCGGAGAAAATATAGTGATTTAATGATCAGCATTGGTCGAGATTGCACAAATCTCGACCAATAAACATTTAATCTGCTATTAATCAGTAATCCAACAAGCAATTATTTTGCCTGCACTAAAATATCCGGATAATCAGAAATGATTCCATCTACCTGTAAAGCCTTTAGTTTCTGAATATCGGCCAGGGTATTTGCCGTCCATGGAATAATTTTGACACCATCTGCATGAGCCTTTTTAACCAGTTCTTCGTTTACCATTTGCCATAGCGGACTCAATATAAATGGTTTAAATCCCAGGTCGGCAATATTTTCTTCATATGTTTTTTTATTGGCTACCAAAAAAGAAGTTTTTATTTTTGGGTATTTCTCATGGATAATCTGAATTGTCCTTTTATCAAAAGATTGTATTACCACGAAATCTGAAATTTTTTTCTTGATGATTACATCCATCAAAAGCTTGACAAACTTATCCGGATCAGGATTGGTTACCCCATCACCACCTTGGCTGCACTTTGTTTCGATGTTATAGAAAAACTGTTTGCGTTTGTTATCTTTAATATCGCTTTGTACGGCGTCAATCAAATCAGAAAGTAAAGGTAAATGTGTCTTTATTTTCTGCTGTTGCGGGAATTGCGCAAAATATTTAGTGCCCAGGTCAAACTGTTTAATGTCTGCATAATTCATTCCAAAAATGCAGTATTTTCTGGCATCTGTTTCCGGAATATCTTTTCCATCAGGTGTAAGCATAAAAGCCGGGCTCAGGTAATCATCATGTGTAACCACCACCTTACCATCTTTGGAAATATGTGTATCCATTTCCAAAGTGGTAATGCCATCGATTTTCATTGCATTTAACATCGCCTCAATGCTGTTCTCTGGCATTAAACCCCGTCCACCCCGGTGTGCTTCGGCACTGAATGCCGGAAATTTAACTTCCTGGCCTTGCGATTTTATGGCCAATGAAGCCAGAAGAATAACTACTGCTGTTTTTTTAAGGTTCATATCAAAAAAGGAATTTTAAAAGGTCTTAGTAAGTTAATTAGCTGTTGGATGGCAACATCCAACAGCACGATAATTAATTTTTAGTGTCGTCAGATGTTACCATCTGACGGGATTGATTAAAAAAAGATTCTAATTTACAGAGGACTAATTGTCGGTACCGCTTTCCGGATGGCTGGCATGACGACTAAGCATCAGCTTCGGCTTCAAATTTTTCTCCAAAACGATCCGTGGCCACTACTTTTACCTTTTTAACCGATGGGCTAAAATGGGCTAAAAACAAATGGTCTGTAGACACCGGCTCAACAAATGGTCTGGGGTTTGGCAATTTATCACCCTGGTACAATTTTACCGATAAAGGATCGAATCCATCCTGAATGGCCAGAGCGCCCATCGCCTTTCCGTCTAAAAAGTATTCTACTTTCCATTCAGGATCATAATTCCAAACATTTGCGATTAGTCTTTTTTGATTGGTAAGCGTATCTACGTAGATACTCAACTGTTTTTTACGGTCTTCACCGGTTGACTTATAATACCATTTCAACGCTGTTCCATCTACCTCATAAACACCATAACCACGCGGTGTCCCGTCGCCACAAATGGGACCTGTCCACCAGCCACCACATACTGTACCATGGTTATGTTCATAAATGCCGTTTTTAATTACATTTTTATTAAAGTGTGTATGGCCGGACATGATATGCACATTTTTGAAATCTTTTAAAACAGCATAAAAATCATCGTTGTTTTTTACCGAGTTATGTACAGGAATATGTAGGCAAACAATAAGGAGAGCATCTTTCGGAACAAACTGTAAATCTTTAGCCAGCCATGCTAATTGTGTTGGGGTAATGTAACCATCATAAGTCCGCTCTACACCAAGGTAACGCACGTCATCTAAAATTACATAGTGGGCCTTTCCCCTATTAAAAGAGTAATAGGTTGGCCCGTAATGTGCCTGAAATGTACGGTCTGAAGTATCGTCATCACCCATGCGGTAATCCATATCATGGTTACCCAGGCATTGGAAAAACGGAATACCAATCTGTGCAATTGCCTCATCATACGCTGGAAAAAGCACTAAGTTGTCCCATACCAGGTCACCTACACCAATGCCATGAACAGGTGTTTTTCCCATTCCTTTTACTACCTCACGCGTATCTGGCACCGAAGTTTCCATCATTTGTTGCACATCTTTTTTGGTTTTTACCTGTGGATCGGCCCAAATGATAAAATTGTGTTTGTTGTCATTCTGTTTTAGTGGTTTGAGATCGAAGTTTAGTTTACCTGCCGTATCTGGCTTATAATAATGGCGGGCAATGCTGCTTTCGGTCTTAAATTCATAACCTGATGGTGTACTGATCCATACAAAGCGGGCCAGTTCGTGAAGTTTTAGTTCGTAATTACCACTTCTGTCAGTTTGTACTACGCTATAGCCGTCAGAAATGACAACGCCGGCCAGGGCTTTACCTTTACTGGTTACAGTACCGCTTACCAGGCCATCAACAGCGAATAACGATGAGGGAAAGGATTTTAAGCTAACAAATAAAGTGGAGGTTAATAAAGTTGATTTTTGTATAAATGATCTTCTGTTCATGTTGACGTAAAATTGGGATTACAAGCCACAAAGAAAACCCAGGGCTTTCTTTGTGGTTAGGATAGTTTATTTCAATCTGGTTGGTGGAATGGTGTCTGTGCGGATATATTCTCCGGTCACCGCATTTATAATTCTCACCAAAGATGTGCCTTCAATATCTTCGAGGGTTGATGAAGTATTAAGGTCAATATCCGATTGGCTTCTGGCTTTGACCCATTTACCCAATGATGGGTTGTAAATACCACCAAGTTTATTCCAGAAACCTTGATCGGCAGGAAGCTGATAATTGAAGCACAACGTATTTTCACCGCTTCTGTAATATGGTTGAGGGGCAAGTGTAATCGGATTGATCTTATCGTAAAAGTCGGTATTGGCAATTTTGTAGCCTGCCGAAGGCGCATTGTACAAACTGCCGCCACTACCTATAAAAATCACATCTATTGGTGCCGTATTCACGTTAACCGTTGTACCTTCAAAAATGGCAAAGCCTGAGGCATTTCCCGAGTTGGCAAATAACCCTGATGTATATAAACCAAAACCATCTCCATTACCTGCAGGTGCTTCAGCAGGAGTAGCTAAGGTATAATTTTTTGCCTTGATCCAATTGGCAGATGCAATTGATTTTGATTTTGATCCATTGATCATTTTAGAAGATCCGCCTACATAAAAGAATGTGCCCTTTGCTGCTTTACCAGAAGTTAAATCAAATTTATAGGTTCTGGCTACTAGTCCTGTCGGGTTTTTCAATGCGTCAGCACCCGTTGCCCACCCTTTTATCGGGAATACACCTGTTGGCGATGATGCACCTGCGTTGTTTGTTACTACTACGCAGAAAGGAGTCACCGAAAAATCAATATCCCTGGTGGCCATAAATTGCATGTATTCATAATTTCCATCACCGCCCTCAGCATCAGCCATATAACCTGTTATAATAGCCGAAGCAATATCTGGTGTAGAACTTAAAGCAACCGCATCTTTGATGGTACGCATTCTATGGTGCGGTTTTAACGTTCCGTTTGCGGTAACGGTGTTAAAAATGATTCCGTAATAATTTCCGTTGAAATTAAGTCCGCCCGTGTTGGCAAAAGTGGCCGTTGCCTCCGTGTGCAGGGTAAAATTATCAAAACCGTCGTTGATGGTTTTATCACCCGCATAAGTATCATTAGGGCCGGCGCCAGGCTCAAATCCAGCTTTTACAATCGCAACCAGGGTACTTTCGTAATCGTTAGGTTTGGCCAGGATAAAACTACTTCCTACCCGGTTGGGTGGAATCGGCACATTGGATGCGATTTTGGTAACCGCACTGGCCGGAACACCCGTAACCTGCAAAATTCCATCTACCCTTTTTAAGACTCCACCTTCAACTCTTATCCCAACAGAGTCGCCCGGAACATATTTCGAGGCATCAGCACCGATGGCAACAGAGATACCTCTAATTAAGCCTAAACGTCGCCTGTCCTGTATAATAAGTAAGCCTTCAGGCAGGTTTTTACCCGAATGGTCTGATATCACTACGCCGGTTATGCTGCTCGATCCAAACATGTTCTCATTGGTAAGCGTAACATCTGATCCTTTATAAAGGTTCCTTAAATCATATAGCGGTACATAATCACCAATCACACCACCAGGATAATTTGATTTTTTACATCCAGACCAGGTTAAGGCCAGTGACAGAAAAGTTAAGCTATAGAATATTATCTTTTTCATTTTAATCATTTTTAATTGTGTGTTAAGGTTTTTGCCACCATACGTTGGTATTGATTGCGTCAGGTCCCTGTTCTGCTACGGCCAGTTGGTAATTTGTTGGATTTGCAGACTGTACATACACCGGATAAGTCATCCGTGCCGGCATTACCCCGCCATTTCTTAACCCCGGTCCTTTTGGCAGAACCGGATGGCCGGTACGGCGGTATTCGAACCATTGCTGCATATCAACAAGAAATAGTGCAAAGTACTTCTGCAGGTGTATCTGCTCCATTTTACCTTCCGTAGATTGGGTATTGTCCCAATCGATATCCGCATCGGTAACATATTTGGTAAATGCTGCTGATGTAGTTGAAGTGGTAAATGCAGGTACCCAATAGTTAATGGCATTGGCAATGCCGGCATTATAATAATTGGCCGCTGACCCTTTGATCCAGCCTTTTACTGCAGCTTCAGCCAAAATAAACTGAAGCTCCGCATAGTTCATCAAAATGCCTGTTTTAGGCGATTGCTGTAAAGATCTGGCACCATAGGTGCTGCTGCCAAGGGCCTGATCATATGAATAAAAATAAGCCTGTTTTACCACCCCGGCACCAACGGCATAACCGCTTGGCACACCTGAATATCCTTGTGGCCCCTGCGCAATTCCTAACCGGTTTGCTCCTCCATCACCATTTGGCGAATTGGCATCAATACGCGGATCAGCCCAGTCTCTTAAATGCTCAATAAAAAAACTTCCAATTGCCGGAGATCTGAAATCCTGTACCCTAACCCCATTTACATAAGGATTTACATAAGGATCTGTTCCGGTTAAACCAGTCCATGGTAAAGTTGCCGATTCGCTATTGTTTGCCATGACCGGATAATTACCAGGATTGGTATCTACAATTTCTTTGATCTTGGCAATTGCCTGTGCCGAAACTTCCGGTTTGCCCGATACCCTCAGCAATAATCTTAAATACAGTGAATTACAGAATTTCCGCCATTTGGCTATATTCCCTTTAAATACCGGATCGCTTGATGGGGTTATCGCAACGCCTGAACTTAACAAGGTATTGGCTTCCTCCAGTTTTTTAAACATATCCAGATAAATATCTTTCTGTTTATCAAACTTAGGTTCTAAAACGCCGCTGCTGCCCTGGTTGGACTGAAAATATGGGATATCGCCATAAGTGTCTGATAACATAGAGTAAACCCATGATTGGCAAACCAAAGAAATGCCCTGATATGATTTGTTTTCCATGCCGGGTTTACTTGCTAATTTGTAAATATCTTTAAAGTTGGTAAGCTGAACATACCAGGCATTCCATAAATAGTCAGAAAAGGTGCTTCTGTATTCGTACCTAAAAACGGTTCCGTCACCATCGCTGATACTAACCGTTACCTGCATCAGTTCGTTATTAAAATTACGGTTACGAACCATTCCGCTGGTTAAAGTATTCACCAGTGCTGGAGCCAATAATTTATCAGGTGTGGTGGACAGGATATTGATCGGATCGGTGTTAACTTCCTGAAAGTTTTTATCGCATGATGAAAGTGTAGTAGCCGATACCATTAAACCTGCAATAATTTTATATAGATTCTTTTTCATGTTTTAAAAGATTATATGCCAATTGATAAATTGAAACCAAAAGTTCTGGTTGATGGGAACTGACCGATCTCAAAACCGGTAACGATATCAGAACCGCTAAGCGTTCCAAATTCCGGATCAAACATCGGCCATGGCGACCAGATGAAAAGATTACGGCCATAAACCCCAAAAGTTGCGGAGGAGAGACCAATCCTTTTGAGAAAACGTGGATTGAACCTATAATTTAAAGAGGCTTCCCTAAATTTAATAAAATCGGTACTGAAAGTACTGCCCTCTGCGTTATCCGTACCGGCATGCGAGCGGTAATATTCATCAATATCATAAGCAACTGTTGTATTTGGCACATAAGAGCCATCCGCCAGCTGAACTACTCCATTACCTATAATACCATTATACCTTCCCGGCAGTGTGCTGGTTAATTTACCCTGCTCAACCATTTTGTAGTTTAATAAAGAGTGTGCAACGGCGCCTATCTGCGCATCAAACAGCACGTTTAAACTGATATTTCTATAAGCAAAAGTACTTCCGATACTGAATTTGTATTTAGGCATGGTATTGCCCAGGTAAACCACGTCATTGGTTATTTTGGCAAATCCTGTGGTAGCATCGTAAACTACATTACCCTGTGGATCGCGCACATAGCCCCTGCCATATAAATCACCCATACTACCGCCCACCTTAGCCACAATCTGGCCACCTGCAACCGGACCGGTACGCAGGATAATCGAACTATCTGTTAAGGCTTTAATTACATTTTTGTTCGAAGCAAAAGTGGCATTCATGGTCCATTTAAAACCGCTTTTAGTAACAACAGGTGTTCCATTTAAGGCTACTTCAACACCACTATTGTTTACCTGCCCTGCATTGATCAATGCCTGGTTATAGCCTGTTGAACGGTCAATAATTCTGGTTAGAATCTGGTTTTTGGTATTTCCGGCGTAAACAGCAACATCAAAACCTAACCTGCCCTTAAATAAACTTACTTCAGTGCCTACTTCATAGGCGGTAGTTTTAAGCGGTTTTAAGTTCTCGTTTGGTAAAATGGTTGGATTTACAAGTGAGCTGTCAGGATAAGTGCCATTAGACGCCAGTGAATAGGTATAGGCTGTACGATAAGGCGTGGTGCCACCGCTACCAACCTGTGAAACTGATGCCCTTAACTTAGCAAAGCTGACTGCTTTAGGCAGTTTGAAGAATTCTGAAAGCACAAAACTGGTGCTGATTGCCGGATAGAAAAACCCAACATTATCTGTCCTGGTGGTTGTAGCCAATACACTGCTCCAGTCTTTACGTCCGGTAAGCTCCACATACCAGTAGTTTTTGTAGTTGGTAGATAAGACTCCATAAAAACTATTGATCCTATATCGGCTGGTATCCGGGATAGAAATTAAAGGATACAGATTGTTGGTTAATTCGTAAATATCCGGTACGATCAAACCATCGGCGCGTAAATCTGATTTGTTATATTTATTTCTTAACTCACTTCCACCAAAAGAAGCATTGATACTAAAGTTTTTATTGATTTTTTTATCATACCTCAACAAGAAATCGATGTTGGTTTCCTGCGCATTGATGTGTTGTTGCCGGGTTGAACCTTTAGGTAACCGGCTACCGGCATCGTACGGACGATCCTGCGCGCGCCTTTCGTTTGAATAATCAATACTGGACCTTAATAATAGGCTCAGTTCCTTTGTAAACTGATAGCTAGCCTGAATATTCGCCGTGATGTTATTACGTCTTGTCCTATTGATAAACTCGTTAACAACTGCATAAGGGTTCTCAGGAAATGAACTGAACGGATATTTGATGACCTTATTTTCCTGTCCGTTTGCCCAATAGTTTTTGATCCAGTCCAAACTTGCATTCGGTTGCCAGAAAATAAACCAATACATCAACGATTGATTCCCATAACCTGCACCAGGTAAGTTATCGCTAAAGCGGTTGCCATAATTGATTTTCGTGGCGATTTTTAATTTAGAGGTTACATCGGTATTGGTAGATAAGGTAAGCGTGGTACGCTCTATGCCAGTGTTGGGTACAATCCACGTATTGTTCTGGTTGGTAACCGAAAAGCGGGCTGTGGTATTTTTATAGCGGCCATCTAAACTCAGGGAATTGGTTAAATTATCGCCCGTGGTAAAGAAATCCCTGATCTGGTTTTTATAAGGTACCCAGGGTGTTCTGGTTTTACCTGCAGTTTGTGTAACCGGATCGTACTGGAAAAACATCTGACCATCAAAACGCGGTCCATAGGCAGAGCTGGTTCCGCTTGTACTTGCACCATCAGCACTTGCACCATAAGAATAATAGGCTGCACCATCTAATCCCTGGCCATATTCATATTGCATATCAGGCCAACGGTTTACCTGCTCAAAAGACCCGTTGGAAGTGAATCTGATGTTTACCTTCTTGTGTTTTGAACTTCCTGATTTGGTGGTGATAATAATGGCACCATTGGCGCCGCGCTGGCCGTATAAGGCGGCAGCTCCTGGTCCTTTCAATACCGTTACACTTTCAATATCTTCAGGGTTGATGTCGTTAATAGAGCTTCCGTAGTCAGCCGGCATATTATCACTCCCGGTTCCATACACCCCATCAGAACTGTTGGCAGTACGTCTACCGCCGGAATTATTGATTACTACTCCATCCAGCACAATCAAGGCTTCGTTATCACCTGTCAGGTTGTTTTCGCCCCTTAAAATGATTTTGTTTGAACCCGCCGGGCCGCTGTTGGATCTAATCAGGTTTAAACCGGCAACCTTGCCTGAAAGTGCATCCGTCCAGTTGGTAGAAACGGCTTCTGTTAACTGGTTGCTATCAATTTTTGTTACTGCATAGCCTAATGCTTTCTCCTGCCTTTTTATACCTAAAGCGGTAACTACCACTTCATTTAACGAATTGTCAGCTTGTACCAATTTAAAATTAACACGTGTAGTTGTGCCAACGTTAACCTTTACCTGCTGCTTTCTGGCAACTTCATAAGAAATGAATCTTGCTTCAACAGTATAAATGCCTTCGGCTACATTCAGGTTATATTCACCGTTGTTATTGGTTTGCCCAAGGATATTCAGTTCAACAATTTTAATGGTAGCAGCCGGAATAGGTTCGTTGTTTTCATCAACAACCTTACCGCTAACTTTACCGGTGTTGGTGTTTTTTGCCGTAATAATGATATTCCCTGTAGAACTGGCCTTATAGGTAAAGGGCATTCCTTTTAGCAGCAGATCAAGTATTTCAAAAAGCGATCTTGTCCCTCTGGAAACATAAATCTTTTTCTGATCGTTGAGCTGGTTATTGTTATATGCAATATGATTGCCGCTCAGCTTTTCTAAATTATCGAAAGCTTTTTTTAGGGTGATGCCGTCCGCTTCGAATAAAAATTTCTTATCGCTTTGCGCATAGGTATTTAGAGAGAAAGAGAGCAGATTTAACATGATTATGGCCATAATTACCATAATTCTTGTGGGATACTGATGGAAAACTTTAATCCATCGGGTATTAATTTTCATATCTTTACTAAGTTTTACTTTGTCAAATGAGTATACAGTTTTCAGGGCTTGAAATGTGTCCAGCATTTCGAGCCAATTTTTGGTTTAGTAATTTTATATCATATCTATCTTTATAGTTTGCCGTTAATAAATGATTAGTTTATTTTCATAGATGGTATATTTTGAGTCGGAAAGCTTAGCAATTACATCCATAATCTGCTTAACTGAACATTTATCAAATTTTGCAGTAAGTTTTACGCCTTTTAAAGCCTCCTTTTTAATTTCGACATCAAGATCATACTCACGGGCGATCACCTCGGCTATTTCGATCAGGGGTTTATCGTGGAAAAAGATTTTGTATTCCCTCCAGCTGTCATAATCAACCGCATTTACCTGATGTTTATTAGCCTGTCCGTTACTGCTGTCGATGCTGAGTTGTTGATTTGGTAAAAGGAACCGTACAGGGGCGGCTTTACGTTTATCTTTAAATAAAACTCCCACTTTACCCGTTTGTACGGTGATGGCGATATTTCCTGAGGACGGATAGGCATTGATATTAAATGAGGTGCCCAGCACGGTGGTGCTTACTTTTCCTGTATGTACAATAAAAGGCTGCTTGCTGCGGTGCTGTACATCAAAAAAAGCTTCACCCGATAGGTAGACAATACGTTTACCGGTATTAAAATTTAAAGCGTACCGGATTTTACTATCCCCGTTTAAATAGATGTTGGAACCGTCGGGCAAAGTCACCAGTCTTTTCTGTCCACGTGGATTGTAAATTTCATGGTAAGCAATGGTTGTGGTTTTTTTGGGATGAGAACGGGTAAGATAAAGTATTGGCAATACAGCAATCACCAGAATTGCGGCAGCTATTTTAAGATAGCGCTGGTATTTAATTTTCTTGATTAGCGGTGGTTGTTCAGTATTACTTTCAATATGTTGTTGGATGGCCAACCAGCTTTTTTGCTGGTTAACAGGTTTGTTAAGCGAATGATCTGCCGCTTCAAAAGCTTTTAGGATTTCCCTGAAAATCTGCTGGTTTTCCTGGCTACTTTCTACCCAGGTCAATAAATCAGTTAAATCTTCTGTGCCGATGGTTTTCTTGCTGTAATCTTCTATTAATCTGTAGTAACGTTCGTCCATTTAGTGATGCGGTTCTGAATGTAAGACAGATTAATGCCTGCTGATACGTAGCGAAAAAGATCAAGTTATTGTTAACAAATCGTTAAGTATAAAGGGTTGCGTATCGACCCAAATCAGTTCATGAGTTGAAGGCGTATTTCATCAGGTAATATGAATGTTTTCGGTTTGGAAATGAAAGGTCAGCAATTCATAGCCCTTGTCGACCTACAATTAATGGACACCTACACGGGTGAAATAAACCCGATTGTCTGGAGGAGAGCTTCCGATTCCTAATCGAAACTCGTACCAAAAAGCGCGGCTGAAGACCCCTATGGAAAACTGAACCAGCCTTTCCAAAAACTAATACAAATAATATTTGGATGAATGATCTTTTTAGGACGATTGCGTTCAAACCTATGCTTCTCCAGAAATAACGACATAGAATTAAATAGCCGATCGGTCCGCAGTAAGCAATCTGAAGTTTTTCACGGCCTGGTATAGTAATGTTTCTACCGTTCTGGTCGTTATTCCGAGTAAATCGGCAATAATGCTTTTTTCCATCATATCTATGCGGCTCATTAAAAGCACCTCCCGTTGTCGGTCGGGCAACAGTTTAATCAGATCCATAATCTCGGAGTAAGATTCCCTGCTGATAAGCTGCTCATGCGGGTTTAGATAAGTATCAGGATAATCAAGGGTCTCTTCACGGTCGTTGATACTTAATATATGGAATTTTATACGTTGAACTTCATTAAAGGCTAAATTTTTTGCAGCAGTAAACAGGTATTTTTTGATGGATCTGATCTGCAAATCGTGTTTTTTGTCCCAGAGCTTCATAAAAAGATCCGCAATAAGCTCTTCGGCCCTATTGTAGTCTTTAATATAGATCGAGGTAAATTTACATAAAGCAGGATAATACCTGTTAAAAAGCGCTTCAAATGCCAGGCTGTCTCGATTGATCATCAGAGACATTAAGTCTTCATCACTTTTGCTTAAATATACATCCTTCATCTTGCGAGCAAAAGTAGCCCGCTAACGTTACGGTAATATTAAGCAAACTTTTACTTTAGGTTACCTATGTATTAATTGTGTTGGATTGGTAGTTGAAAAAGTGTTTCTTATACAGCCTGTTCAAAGAAAAATTACGCTCCAGAATGATCAATCCTACAACAGGGAATATCAGGAGTTCGATAATGTTAAAAATGTAAAAGAGATAACCAATTACCAGTATTAACCTGAAGCATTCCAGATAATAAATCCATTTGCGCTGTTCCAGTAATGCCCCTAAATTAATCAGCGTAAGCAAAATAAATGTAGATATGGCTACTTTGTTTACCAAAGTTAACGAGTTGTAAAACATGGTAGTGCCTGTAAGCATGGTAACAATGCCAATTAACTGTATATTTAAATAGGTTTTAAACCTGGGTTTGCCCTGATGGTATTTTTTTTGCTGAGCATAACGTTCCTCCAAAACAGGCCTGATAGTTTGATCCATTAATGCCGGACTGCCAAAAATAGCATTCCACTTGGCTTTAAACCCGTTTGCACGCTTATAGGCCTCTCCTATTTCCAGGTAATAATGAAAATGCTGCCAAAGGAAACTATAACTTTTGATAGGATGGGTTAAGCCATATTTTGGGGCCTCTTCTTCTTTTTGGAAAGTACCAAAAAGTTTATCCCAAAAAACAAACACATCACCATAATTTTTATCCAGGTATTTCTCATCGGACGCATGATGAACGCCATGTAAAGAAGGCGTAATCAATATATTTTCCAGCCAGCCTAATTTACCCACTAATTGTGTGTGTGTAAAAAATGAGTAGGCCCCGTGAGCCAAAAGTATAGTAATGATCATAGTCGGGTGAAAACCCAATAAGGGTAATATACACCAGAATACATTACGGAAAATGGCCTGGATGGTGGTAATCCTCGCGGCTGCCGACAAATTAAATTCTTCGCTCTGGTGATGTACAATATGTGCAGCCCATAAGAAATTAATTTCATGACCCAACCTATGGTACCAATACCAAACAAAATCGGTTGAGAGCAGCAGCAATATCCAGACATACCAATGAGTAGAAATCTCGAAAATCGCATAGTTGGCATACACCCAGTTATAGACCTGGTAAAAACTGGCCGCGATAAACAAATTCAATAACCTTTCGGCAATGCCAACACTAAAATTTGCTACCGTACTCTCATATTTGAAGATTTTAGTTTTCTTTTGGCATTTGGCAATCTTAAATTCAATAAATACAAAAATAAAAAAAGCTGGAATAGCAAAGGCAAGGTAATTTACCGTCATAAAATTTATATCTTTTTATGTTAACGGGACAAACATAAATATATTCTATTAAATACATAGATTTTATAGTTTATTTTGTTTGTGTAAATCAATCTTCATTTAATGTTTGCCATTTTAATTTATTTGTAGAACTTCGGAATTATAAATAAAGCAGTATGGCTACAGAGAAAAAAATTGAAAACAACAATATATTATCGATAGATATTGGTGGTACAAGTATAAAAACGGTTCTTTTGGATGAAAGCGGCAATATGCTTAATGAATATGTAAAAAGTAAAACACCGCCCGAAGCTACACCAAAGGATATCGTAAACGGAATTGTAGATCTGGTTAAGCCTTTTCCGCAAACTTATAACCGCATTTCCATTGGTTTTCCGGGCTATGTTAAAAATGGTATCGTTAAAACTGCACCGAACCTGGCGAAAAATAAATGGGAAGATGTAGATCTTGCACAGCGTGTTGCTGATGTACTGGGGCATCCCGTGCGCCTGGTAAACGATGCCGATCAGCAAGGCCTAGGTGTAGTGGACGGAAAAGGTTTTGAAATTGTTTTTACTGTAGGAACAGGTTTTGGAACGGCACTATTATTTGATGGTGAACTACTGCCGCATTTGGAACTGGCGCATTTCCCGATTAACAAAGAAGAAGATTACGATGATTATATCGGGAATAAAGCTTTTGAAAAAATTGGCGCTGAGCGCTGGAATAAGCGGTTAAAAAAGATTATCGAAATTTATAAAACAGTTTTCAATTACGATACGCTCTATATTGGCGGTGGCAATTCTAAACACATCGATTTTAAATTAGAAAACAATATCAAACTTGTAACCAACAGAGACGGGATTAAAGGAGGTGCTAAACTTTGGAAACTGGCCGATAAGTACAATATTTTCACCGTCGAACCTAAAAAATAATAACCTTTTATTACAATCTTTTAACAACAATAAGTCCGATATTAATTTGTAAACCCTAATTTTGGGTATATTCTAAAACACAAAAAATGGCAAATAACGATTCTGAAAAATATAAGTTGGGAATGATCGGTTTAGGCACAATGGGCCGAAACCTGTTGTTAAACATGGCTGATAAAGGCTTTTCCGTAACGGGGTATGATAAAGATAGCAAAATGATTGCTAAACTTGAAGAAGAAGGTAAAGCACATCAGCTGGAAGGCTTTAATGATATTGAAAGCTTTATCTCTAGTTTACAAACCCCGCGTACCCTGATTTTATTGGTACCTGCAGGCCCGATTGTAGATAGCGTTATTGCCGAATTAAAACCGCTTTTAAGCAAGGGAGACATCATCATCGATAGCGGAAATTCACATTTTACCGATACCAACCGCCGTGTTGATGAGTTAGAGAAAGATGGCTTACATTTCTTCGGAATGGGTATTTCTGGTGGTGAAGAAGGTGCACGTTTCGGTCCGAGTATGATGCCGGGCGGCGATAAACAAGCATATAATGTGGTTAAGGATGTTTTTGAAGCTGTAGCTGCTAAAGTAGGTACCGATCCCTGCGTTACCTACATTGGCCCGGGTGCTTCAGGCCACTTTGTTAAAATGGTACACAATGGTATCGAATACGCGATTATGGAGCTTATTGCAGAAGTTTATGGCATCCTTAAAAATGGCTTAGGTTATTCCAATGAAGAAATTTATAAAGTATTTAAAAAGTGGAACGAAGGCAGATTGCAATCATTCTTATTGGAAATTACTGCTGAGATCTTCTTGTTTAAAGATACAGAGACAAAGAATGACCTGCTAGACCAGATTAAAGATGAAGCGCGTTCAAAAGGCACCGGAAAGTGGACTTCGGAAGTTTCAATGGAACTTCAGTTACCTATACCAACCATTAATGAAGCTGTTTCTAACCGCGATTTATCTAAGTTTAAAGCCTTAAGGGTTTCTTTAGAAGAAGCATTTGGTAAAAATGATACCAAAATTGCGGTTACCGTTGAGGAGCTGGAAGATGCATTTTACTTTTCAATGATCAGTGCTTATGCGCAAGGGATGCATTTGTTGGTGCAGGCATCAAAAGAATATCAGTACGATTTACAGTTGCAGGAAATTGCCAAAATCTGGCGTGGTGGCTGTATCATCCGGGCTAAATTCTTGGAAGATATTTATCAGGCTTATGATAAAAACAATGCTCTGGAACATTTATTCAGTGATGCAGGTATTCAAAATATCATTAAAGATACTTTAAAGGGTACCCGTAATACAATTTGTGCCAGCATAAATGCTGGTTTAGGCATCCCTGCTTTTGCATCTACCCTAACCTACTTTGATACTATTACTACCGGCAGAATGCCTTCAAATTTAATCCAGGCACAACGGGATTTCTTTGGTGCGCACACTTTTGAGCGTATTGATAAAGATGGCGTTTTCCATGCCGATTGGAATAAATTATCTTAACCTAATAGACACACGAACAAAATATAAGATGAAAGCCAAAACCGCATTAAACCCTACCATTTTTGTAATATTTGGTGGAACAGGCGATTTAAATAAAAGAAAATTAGCACCAGCGCTATATAACCTGTTTATGGAGGGCTATATGCCTGAAAAATTTGCCATTATAGGTACCGGAAGAACAGAATTTACCGATGACAGTTATAAAACTGCATTGGAAGAAGCGGTAAATGACTTTTCTCGTAGCGGGAAAGTTAAAAAAGACAAATGGGAAGATTTCGGAAATACGATCCATTATTGCCCTACCGATTTTGCTGAACCGAAAACTTTTGAAAATCTAAAAGCTGCCGTAGAAAAATATCAAAAAGAGTTTGGTGCTGGTACCCAGGTCATTTACTATCTGGCAGTGGCGCCTAATTTCTTCCCTATTATCGCGGAGTGTTTGCAGAAATATAAATTAACGCAAGATGAAGATAATAGCCGCATCGTTATCGAAAAACCTTTTGGCCATGATTTAGAATCAGCAAAAGAGTTAAACGCATTGTTAAGCACCATTTTTACCGAAAAACAGATTTATCGTATCGATCATTATCTGGGCAAAGAAACCGTGCAAAACATGATGGCTTTCCGTTTTGCCAATGCTTTGTTCGAACCATTATGGAACAGATCTTATATCGATCATGTCCAGATTTCAGTAACCGAACAGTTAGGTGTGGGCGATCGTGGAGGTTATTACGAAGGTTCGGGTGCTTTAAGGGACATGATCCAAAACCACCTGTTACAATTGCTCTGTTTAGTTGGAATGGAAGCACCAATTAATTTTGATGCCGATGAAATCAGAAACCGCAAGGTAGAGGTATTAAAAGCAATGCGTCCTTTTTCTGCTGAAGATATCCGTTTTCATACAGTTCGTGGCCAGTATAGCAAAGGTTGGGTTGAAGGCAAGGAAGTTCCCGGCTACCGTCAGGAAAAAGGTGTTGATCCGCACTCCAATACCGAAACTTTTGCGGCAGTTAAATTCCATATCGATAACTGGAGATGGCAGGGTATCCCTTTCTATTTAAGAACAGGAAAACGCTTAAACCAAACTTCATCATTAATAACGATCCAGTTTAGAGATGTGCCACATCAGATTTTCTCTTCAGATGTAACTGAAAATTGGCAGCAAAACAGGTTGGTGATCAGCATCCAGCCGGAAATGAGTATCCGCATGCAGGTGCAGGCCAAAAGACCTGGATTAGACATGGTATTGAATCCTGTTGATATGGTATTTGATTATAAAGGCACTTACGAGGGTGATACACCGGAAGCTTACGAAACCTTGTTATTGGATGCCATGATGGGCGATCAAACCCTGTTTATGCGAGGCGATCAGGTAGAGGCAGCCTGGGAACTGGTGATGCCGATTTTAAATACCTGGGAAAGCAAGAAGTCGATCAACTTCCCTAACTACCCTGCTGATAGCTGGGGACCTGAAGAAGCTGAAGCACTTATTGCAAGAGATGGTTTCCACTGGTTTAACCTGCCATTAAAGAATAAGGAATAATTTATCCACGGCACGTCACCCTGAACCGAGCTTTGGCGAGTTCACCGAAGGTAATTTAGTTCAGGGCCTTTTTGGGATAGATGCTGAAATAAATCCGATAGCTATCGGATCAGCATGACGACTTTATTATTGATAAAATGAATCTACTCATATATAAAACATTAGAAGAACTAAACCAGGATCTGGCAGATTATGTAATCAAAATTGCAGAAATGTCTATCGAAGAAAACGATCGTTTTAATTTCGTACTTACAGGCGGTAGTTCTCCTAAAGCGCTTTATCATCTTCTGGCTACAGAGGGGCAGCACAGGATCGATTGGGAAAAAGTATATTTTTTCTTTGGCGATGAGCGCAACGTTCCGGCCAGTGATGATAACTACAATGGATTAATGGCCAAGAAAACTATTTTAGATCCGTTGGGTATTAAAGAGGATCATATTTTTTATGTAGATACTACTTTGGCACCGGAAAAAGCGGCTATTGAATATAAAAAAGCAATTGATCAGCATTTTAATGGCGAAGACATTGTTTTCGATTTAATCCTGCTAGGCATGGGCGATGACGCGCATACCGCTTCGATTTTTCCGCACACTACATTGGTGAAGGATGAAGAAGTGAATGTAGCAGCTGTGTATGTGGAAAAACTAGATACTTATCGCATTAGTTTTACTGCACCATTAATTAATAAAGCAGATAATGTTGCTTTTCTCGTTTTTGGAGAGAATAAAGCCGAAGCACTTAAACATGTAATTGGCGATACAGAAAAAAATCCTGATCTGTATCCCTCTCAGCTAATCGATCCGATTGACGGTAAATTAACCTGGTTTGTAGATGTAGCTGCGACTAAGTTGCTGGAAGATTAATGAAATGTGCATTCGGATGTTACCATCTGAATGTATAAGACAGGATTTTCTGAATGTCAGCTGGTAACATCTGACACCACAGATCGAAAAATTAGCGTTTAAATGTGAAGTCGGATGTTACCATCCGAATGTATAAGCCAGAATCGTCTGAGTGTCAGATGGCAACATCTGACACCACGGAAGGGAACAAATCAGTTTTGAATGGGCTGTCGGATGTTACCATCCGACAGTTCTTAAACCATATTGGTCAGGGTATCAGACGGAAACATCTGACGCCCTGGTTACCTAATCCAACTTCTCTTCAATCAGCAATTTAATAATACCATCAGCCATACCCACCTTAGGTACATAGATCTGTTTTATACCTGTCCACTTCATTAAGGTTAAATAAATCTCGCAGGCCGGGATAATCACATCTGCACGATCGGGATTTAAACCCAATACATGAATCCTTTCTTTCAGTGAATAACTGGTTAATTTATTATACATCGAATTCAGTTTCTGCAATGATAAAGGTGCATTTTCCTTTTCATCAGACATGCGGAACAATTTATTGATATTGCCACCTGTACCTATGCCTGCTAAATGTTTATAGGTTTTGGTATGCTCCTTAACCCAATCTTTCATCTCTTCCCAGGTTTCTTCCTTATCCTGGTTATCAAGCATTCTGATCGTACCGATATTAAATGATCTCGATGCCTCCGGCACACCCTTTACAAAAACAGATAACTCGGTACTACCGCCGCCCACATCAATATACAGGTAATTTTTATTTTCGTCTAATGCTTCTTCAATGTGGTTGGCGTATATGATATTGGCTTCGCGTTGTCCCTCAATAATTTCTAGAGTAATGTCTGCTTCTTTTTTAATCAGTTTAACAATATCTTCACCATTTTGGGCCTCGCGCATGGCAGAGGTTGCACAGGCCAGGTATTCAGAAACATGGTAAACATCCATCAGGTTTTTAAAAGCAATCATGGTTTTTACCAGATCGGCTGATTTTTTCTCCGAAATATGTTGGTCCAGAAATGCATCATCGCCCAATCGTAGGGGCACACGTATAAGCGTATTCTTTTTATATTTATATTTTCCGTCTTGTTTGCTGATATCGGCAATGAGTAACCTCACCGCGTTAGATCCGATATCGATAGCTGCGTATCTTAACATTATGATTGATGCTTGGTTTTTAAATAGTTATAAATATCCACCTGCGCCCTTATTTTTTTACTTAATCTGTTTTTATGATATTTATTGCTGTTAGTGGCATTTATTTGTCTTGATTTGGTATTATCTTGCAGCTGCAGATCAATGATATCTTGTATTTCCTGTTTAATATCATGATCCAGCACCGGAAAGCCAACCTCAACACGATGTTCAAAGTTTCTGCTCATTAAATCTGCAGATGATAAATACATGTCGTTTTTGCCGTTGTTTCCAAAAATATATACCCTTGCATGCTCCAAAAACTTATCGATAATACTAACCGCAGTAATATTTTCACTAAACCCCTTTACTCCTGGTACCAGGCAACAAATCCCACGGATAATAAGCTGGATTTTAACCCCGGCATTGCTCGCATCATAAAGTTTTGATATAATGCCTTCATCGGCCAAACTGTTTACTTTTAACATGATATAAGCAAGTTTACCTTGTTTGGCATTTCTGATTTCGCGGTTGATAAAATTAACCAGTTTAGAACGGCTCTCCAACGGAGAAACAATCAAATGCTTGAAACCTTTGGTTACGGTACGCTTATTTAGCGCATCAAAAAGTTTAACCAGATCATTGGTGATCTCTTTCCTGGCGGTGAAAATGCTATGATCGCAATATAAACCTGCGGTTTTTTCATTGAAATTCCCTGTTGCCAGGTTCGCATAGTATACCGCTTTATCTTTTTCTATCCGTTTAACCAAACAGATTTTAGAATGTACCTTATAATCTGTTAAACCATAATTTACTTTAACACCCTCTTCCATTAACCGGCTTGTCCAGTAGATATTGGCCTGTTCATCAAAACGAGCTTTAAGTTCTAACAGAACAGACACGTTTTTGCCATTTTTAGCGGCATTGATTAAGGCGTTGATTACTTTTGAGTTTTCGGCTAAACGATATAGGGTGATTTGTATTTCCGTTACTTTCGGATCAATGGCAGCTTCACGTAAGAACAAAATAATATAATCGTACGATTGATAGGGTAAATTGACCAAATAATCACGCTGTGCAACTTTATTGAACATACTTTGCGTTCTATGCAGATCATGAACCTTTAACGGTACATTTGGTGCATACTCCAATTCCTTTTTGCCCACATTCGGGAAAGCAATAAAGTCGCCGAATTTATGGTAGCGGTTACCCGGAATCAAACTTTCGGCTTCCAGTTTAAGCTTGTTTACCAACACGGTAAGCATATTCAGTGGCATGGCCGAATCGTAAAGCAAGCGCATCGGCTTTCCTTTTTTTCGTTTCTCTAAGCTGTTTTTTAAATCATCAATAAACTTGTCACTAATGTTTTTATCAATATCCAATTCAGCATCGCGCGTCAACTGAATGGAGTAAGCTTCCAGATTATCGTAAGTGAAAACATAAAAAATATCGTCTAAACAATATCTGATGATGTCTTCGGCAAGAATAATAAACTTTAAATCGTTTGTTTCGGGCAGTACCAAAAACCGGGGTAAATTGGGCGGAATTTCAATAAGTGCATATTTCTCTTTAACTTTTGTATCTTTTTTAGAAAGTTTGACAAAAAAGTAAAGGTACCGGTCTTTCAATTCCGGAAAAGGTTTATCCATATCAAGCATGATCGGAACCAGGTTGGATAAAATTTTATCCCTGAAATGATTTTTAACAAATTCTCCCCTGCTTACATTTAGCTGTGTGTCGTTTAAAATAAAAATCCTGTTTTGAGCAAGTTCGTTAATTAAAGTAGCCTGAAACAGCTGGTCGAATTTTCTTTCCTGTTTAACAACAATATTTTTAATCTCATTCAGAATTTTTTTCGGGTTAAATCCTAAAAGTGCTTTGGCTTTATCGTTCAGATTGGTGAGCCGGCTAATAGTGGCCACCCTAACCCGATAAAACTCTTCTAAATTGGAAGAATATATAGATAAAAATTTAATCCGTTCAATCAGCGGAACTGTTTCATCGGCTGCTTCCTGCAGTACGCGTTCATTAAAGTAAAGCCAACTGATTTCGCGGTTAAAAAATGGAATCTTCTTATTGCTCATCTAAAAAAATAAAAAATCCCTGCCAAAACAGGGATGTTCAAAACTGCAAATTATTTTGTTAAATCGATGTTAATTCATTTGCATGTTAACGTTAACAAATTTATTTCTTGGTTGGTGTTTTTACATTTTTCTTTGCTTCAGAACTGTCTTTAGCAGCTGTTTTGTTCAGCGTTTCAGGTGTTTTTTCCGGTGCCTTATCCGCTGCTTTTTTGGTTGTTTTAACTGTTTCATTTACAGTCGTTTTTGACTTATTCAATGGCTTTGCCAATACCTTTTCGGCCTTCTCTTCGGTCTCTATTGCGGCAACTTTAACACTTTGTACCACCGGTTTTGCTTTAGCTATAGCTTTTTTAACCACTTTTTCAGCAGATTTTTCAGATTTACTTACCGCTTTGGCAACAGGTTTTTTTATTTCTTTTGCTTTTTCTTGCGAAGCATGCAACAAACCATCAATTTTTTGACCCACATCAGACTTAACAATGGTAAATTTTTTGGTTAATTTTCTAGCCACCCGCTTACTTGCTTTACCCACCTCCGTACTGATTTCAGATACATCATGACCTAAACTTTTAATCACATCTAAAAATTGAGTAGTAATAGACTGTTCAAGCTGTTTTTTGGCTTCTTTTTTTATAATCTTTTTTTGAGACTTCGGCTTAGGGGTTTTCATATTATTTTCGTTTTTTTGTGAGAATGGATTAATTTCTATTAAATCTACTTATTTTTTTACTTTAAAGCTAAAACCATGCCTTCTTTTGATATTGTAAGTAAAGTTGATGCGCAGACATTAGACAATGCCATTAACAATGCTAAAAAAGAAATACTGAACCGATTCGACTTTAACGGATCAAAAAGCACAATCGATCTGGATAAAAAAACAAATGTGATAACCATTGTGACTGAAGACGATATGCGTTTGAAAGCTATTGAAGGATCTATTATTTCCCGGATGATGAAGCAGAATTTGGATCCAAAAAGTTTAAATTTCGGCGATGAACACCATGCCTCAGGTAACATGATCAGAAAAGAAATCAGCATCAAAGAGGGATTGGATAAAGAAGCGGCGAAAAAAGTGGTAGCCAAAATCAAAGCCAGCGGGTTAAAAGTTCAGCCTGCCATTATGGATGATCAGGTTAGGGTTACGGCCAAAAAAATTGATGATTTACAAGCTGTTATCAGTCTTTGCAGAAACGAAGATTTTGATCAGCCATTACAGTTTATCAATATGCGTAATTAGTTTAACTGGTTAACTGTTAAAATCGGTCAATTGTTAATAATAATCAGACAATTAAATGGTTAACCAAATTTAAACAATTAACCGATATCAATTATGGAAATCAGCGAAAACGGTTTTATATTTTCTGATCAAAAAGAACGCTTAGATCTCGAAGCTATCCATCAGTATTTAAGTGTCGAATCCTATTGGGCGAAAGGCATTCCTATAGCTACCGTAAAACGATCCATAGAAAATTCATTATGTTTTGGTATTTATAAAGATCATGTGCAGGTAGGTTTTGCCCGTTGGGTAACCGATAAAGCAACATTTGCCTGGCTTTGCGATGTTTACATAAACGAGAATTACCGTGGGTTGGGCTTGTCAAAAAAAATGATGTCATTTATGATTTTCCATCCGGATTTGCAGGGCCTGAGGCGTTACCAATTGGCTACGTTAGACGCCCATGGCCTCTATGAACAATTTGGGTTTTCAGCTATTCAAAATCCCGAAAGGCAAATGGGCATTGTGATTCAAAATCCATATCGTTAAGGGCCAGAAGAGATATCAAAAACCTTTTTTCGAGTATCTTGTTTCTCATACATATTAAACATTGAGAAAACATGAAAAAGATATTTCTATTGTCGACAGCTTTTGCCCTGGCACTTTCTTTTGAGGCCTGCCAAACTGCAGATAAAAAATCAGCAACTACTAAAGACAGCGTTGCTGGCGACACCACTATGGTAAACGGTAATCACGTTGCCGGATCAGAAAGTACTGAATCTGGAGTGGATGAAGCAGGTGCTACTTTTTTAAGAAAAGCGGCCGTTGGCGGTATTATGGAAGTTGAAGCGGCCAAGATTGCAGCCCAGAATGCTAAAAGTGCAGAGGTGAAAGAGTTTGCGGCTAAAATGCTTGCCGACCATGAAAAAGCCAATGCAGAATTAAAAGCATTGGCTGTAAGTAAAAAAGTAATTACCCCTGATGCCTTACCAGCTGATGAACAGATTCATTTAGATGGTATGAAAAAAATGACTGGTGCGGCGTTTGATAAACACTATATGGATATGATGGTTACCGATCACGAAAAGACGGTAGCACTATTCAAAAAAGGTACTGAAAACCGCGATCAAAGTATTAAAGAATGGGCTGCGAATACTTTAAAAGTAATCGAATCGCATAACGAGATGGCTCAGAAAATTGCCGCAGGCTTAAAATAGGTTATCAAGTTATCCTATATCAACTAGTCGTCGTTTCGAACCTGATATAACGAAGTCGGGAAATCTTTTCAGATAGATTTCTCCATTCCGTAGAAACTGGTCCGGAACGACGACTTTTTTCATTATTATCGGTCTTAATTGTTATAAAAGCACATCAATATCAATTTAATTTAAACACAATTTCTTTCAACAAAAAATTAAAATTAACTTTCGCCGTTTAATACAAAAATATATAAATGAACAAGAGTAGAATTTTTAGAACATTGTTGGGTATTGCAATTGTTAGTGCAGTACCAACTTTGGCTCATGCGCAAAAAGCCAATTGGCAAAACCTCGACCTAAAAAGCGATAGCACATTCGGAATCAGTACGGAGAAAGCATATAAAGAACTTTTAAAGGGTAAAAAATCCGTAAAAGTTATCGTGGCTGTAAATGATGGTGGTGTAGAAGCTACACACGAGGATCTGAAACGGATTATGTGGGTAAATACCAAAGAGAAACCCGGCAACGGTAAAGATGATGATAAAAATGGCTACATCGACGATATTAACGGCTGGAATTTTATTGGAGGACCAAAGGGATCTGTAAATTTTGAAACCTTAGAACTGACCCGTTTAGTTCGTCGGGATCAGGCACGCTTTGCCAATACTACAGATACAAATGTAGCAGAAAAGGATAAAAAGGATTTTGAAGCATTTAAAGCAGAAAGGTCCGAGTTGGAGCAAAAACTGGCCGAAGCAAAAGAAAATTTAGCGGGTATTACTGGTTTTAAAACAGCGTTAGATGCTGTAGTACAGAAAATTGGTAAAGAAAATCCAACAGCAGAAGATTTTAAAAACTTTAAGCCATCTACAGCGATTGAAGGTCGTATCCAGGGAATATTGATCCAACAACTGGAAAAAGGCAGTTTTAAAGATTTTTACGAAGACCAGATTAAAGAAGGATTGGATTATTATACGCGCCAGGCCGAATATAACTTAAATCTTGATTATGATCCACGTTCAATAGTTGGCGATGATCCAAATAATGATAAAGAACGGTTTTATGGGAATAACGATGTTGCAGGCCCTGATGCGATGCACGGTACACACGTAGCAGGTATTATTGCAGCAGATAGAACCAACAAAATTGGAATTTTAGGTGTAGCCGATAACGTAGCCATTATGGGCGTGCGTTGTACGCCAAACGGTGATGAAAGGGATAAAGATGTAGCAAATGCGATCCGCTATGCAGTTGATAATGGCGCTAAAGTAATCAACATGAGTTTTGGTAAAGCTTATAGCTGGAATAAAGCAGTTGTTAACGAAGCAATGAAATATGCGGCATCTAAAGATGTATTGATTGTTCAGGCTGCAGGTAACGAGAACAAAAATATTGATGTTGAAAATAATTTCCCTAACCACAAGGATTTAGATGAGAAAACTATTGCATCATGGATTACCGTTGGTGCTTCAGGTCCTAAAGATGATGAAACTTTGAAAGCCAGTTTCTCGAACTATGGTAAAAACCAGGTTGATGTTTTCGCGCCAGGTGTGCAGATTTATTCTACCGTACCAGGTTCTAAATACAAAAGCTTGGATGGAACCAGTATGGCCTCTCCGGTTGTGGCTGGCCTGGCTGGCTTAATCCGTTC
The DNA here is from genome assembly GCF_042464845.1 of Pedobacter sp. BG31. Classification (NCBI taxonomy): domain Bacteria; kingdom Pseudomonadati; phylum Bacteroidota; class Sphingobacteriia; order Sphingobacteriales; family Sphingobacteriaceae; genus Pedobacter; species Pedobacter sp. BG31. Next base: position 67,688 of record NZ_JBHNZK010000009.1, on the reverse strand, counting down.
TTATTATCCAAAATTAACGGCAGCGCAGGTGAAAGAAATTATCGTTAAATCGGTTACCAAAGTAAACCACAATGTAGAATACGCAAAAGGCGAAGGTCCTGATGCCGAAAAAGTTTCTGTTCCTTTTTCTGATCTTTGTATCAGCGGCGGAATTGTAAATGCTTACAATGCATTAAAATTAGCAGCAACTTATTCAGGTAAGTCAGTTGCTAAGTAATTTTTTCAGATTGTCATTCTGAGCGAAAGCAAAGGATCTTCAAGCTGTTTTCCTTAACAGAAAAATAAAAATGCGTCCCAATGTAAAATCTGGACGCATTTTTTGTTTCGTGTGTTTAGAGAAGTCAGGTTTTGAAAACTTGACTTCTCTTGTGTTAAGCCAATATCTTATCAGGTGTGATGGGTAATGTTCTGATCCTCTTTCCTGTAGCATTAAAAACGGCATTGGCTACTGCAGCAGAAAAGCCGATCAAAGCAATTTCACCCATACCTTTTGCACCCATAGGGTTAATGTAAGGATCAGGCTTATTGATGAAATTAACATCGATTTCCGGTACATCAGCGTTCACAGGAACGTGGTAATCAGCAAAGTTGTTATTGATGTATCTTCCATAACGGTGATCGATTATTGATTCTTCTGTTAAAGCCATTCCTATACCGCCAACTGCGCCGCCCACCATCTGGCTTCTGGCGGTTTTCGGACTCACAATGGTTCCTGAATCACCTACAGAAACAATTTTACTTATTTTTACCACTCCCGTAAGGTTATTTACTTTTACCTGTACAAAGTGAATGGAGAACGAATACATTGAGTAATTATCTCTTTCCTTACCGCCCTGACTCTCTTTTGTTATTTCTATTTGCGGCAGATTATTCTTTTTCAAAACCTCAACAAAATTAGACGTTGCATCCATATTTGAATTTGCTGCGAGTTCGGCAATGGTAGATTTTAAGGCTACACAAACATCATTCACTGCCGAGCCTACGGTAGATAGTGTGGCCGAACCGCCCTGACTTGGCGCTGGCGGTAAAGATGAATCACCTAATTCGAAAGTGATTTTATCTACAGGAATACCCATCAGTTTACTGGCAATTAAAGTCATACCGGTTCCTGTACCAGGACCAATGTCACTTGTTGCACTTTGTAAAAGAAGCGATCCATCAGCTTTTAAAATGCCTTTTGCGCTGGCTTTTCCCCTATTGGCATTAAATACACCAACACTTACCCCGTAACCGGTTTGCCATGCCCCTTCAACTATACTACCCGGTTTGTTTTTTCGGTTGCGCCAGCCAATCTTCTCAGCTCCGATTTTATAGGCCTCTTTAATATTCTTGCTGGAAAAAGGCTTGTTTTTTTGTTGATCGGTTTCAGGATCATTTTTAATTCTAAATTCCAATGGATCCATGTCTAGGGCATGCGCCATCTCATCAATCGCGCTTTCGAGCGCAAAAGCTCCGGTGGCTTCCCCTGGTCCCCGCATCCATATCGGCACGCCCAAATCAACCGGAACAATAACATAAGAAGTATTTACATTATCGCATTGGTACATAAACTTCGCCATGTTCACTACACCTTCGGTAAAGTTCTCATAAGCAGAAGTTTCACCATAAGCCCTATGCGTAATGCCCGTTAGCTTGCCATCCTTATTTGCACCCAAACCAATGGTTTGTATGGCCGCTGGCCGATTACCTACCATCGTAAACATCTGCATTCTGGTAACAACCAGTTTTACAGGTTTGCCAATGTGTTTAGAAGCCATTATTGTTGCGATCTCCAATGGCCATGTGCGTAAGGCCATCCCAAAACCACCGCCCACAAACTCCGAGTTCACCTGGATATTTTCCATTGGGATTTTAAAAACATTCGCGATAGTTCCCTGCGTAGCTTTTACGCCTTGTGTTTTGGCATAAACGGTAAGCTGGCTATTTGGTCTCCAATCGGCAATAATCCCATGTAATTCCATTGGATTATGCGTCTCAATTGGAAGAAAGTACCTTTCTTCGAGCTTTACCTCTGCAGTTTTATAAGCATTTTCTTCACCACGTTTATAGTCGGCCTGCCCCTGTAGCTTTTTAGCTTTCGGATCTTTCAGCGCTTTTTCAAAATCAGTATTAAAAGTCTCTTTAGTATAGGTTGCCTTAACTAATGATGCAGCATAAGTTGCCCTTTCAAAAGTATTGGCCACCACAATAGCTATGGGTTGTCCGTTATAGAAAATCTTATCGGTATAAAAAATCTTCATCTGTGGCCCACCCTCCTGTTCGTAAGCGGCCGCCGAGGGCTTATTCAGGTGCGAAATCACCGCCACCACTCCCGGAGCTTTTTCGGCAGCTCTCGTATCAAGTGCGGTTATTTTCCCTTTAGTAATGGTACTGGTTACCAATACACCGTAGGTTAAACCAGGTAAATCATATTCAGCAAAATATTTGGCTTTCCCGGTCACTTTCAAGAAACCGTCTACTCTGTCGTTTTTATCTTTTAGCATATTCTTTTCCATAACTAGGCTTTTGATTTTGCTAGGTTTAAGGCCTCAATAATTGTATTGGGTGCAAGTTTTAGCTTGAAGTCGTTTCCTCCAAAGCTTTTTGCATCTTTCATGGCCAGTTGCGCAGCCTGCTCAAAATTGGTTAAGCTGGCTTCTTTTCCTTTTAAGAAAATCTCAGATGCGGTTAAACGCCAGGGTTTATGTGCCACGCCGCCCATGGCCAGCCGAACATCAGTAATTTTATTATTGACGATTTCAAAAGCTGCCGCTACTGATACCAGTGCAAAAGCATAAGAAGCCCTATCCCTGACTTTTAGATAATGGTAATTTTTGGCCAAGTTGTTTGTAGGGATTTCCAAACCTATAATCATTTCATCGGCCTTTAAGTTGTTGTCTAACTGTGGTGTATCTCCGGCTAAGCGATGAAAATCTTTAAATGATAGTTTGCGTTCTCCTTTTGCATTGGCCAATATCACTTCAGCGTCTAAGGCAATTAAGGCTACACACATATCGCTCGGATGAACAGCAATGCATTTTTCTGAAGTTCCGAAAATAGCATGCATGCGGTTAAAACCTTCCATTGCTCCACATCCCGTACCCGGCTGGCGTTTATTACAAGGCATTTCGATATCGTAAAAATACCCACAGCGCGTACGCTGCATCATGTTCCCGCCAACCGTAGCCACATTTCTGAGTTGCGCTGATGCGCCGGCTTGTAAAGCCCGGGAAAGTAAAGGCAGTTTCTCTTTAATCAGGGGATGATCTGCAACTGCCGTGTTCGAAGCCAAAGCACCGATATGGATTTTATTCCCGATCTGCCTGATTTGTTTCAGCGGTACGTGGTTGATATCAATAAGTTTTTCCGGTGCGGTAACACCTCTTTTCATCAAATCGATTAAATTGGTACCACCTGCCAGGAATTTGGCATTTTTATCTTTACCCAATAAAGCAATGGCTGATTTTGCTGTGGTTGTTCTGAGGTATTGAAAATTGATCATATGGTCTCACCTCCTTCTTTCACTTCAATAATTGCATCAACTATGTTTGGATAAGCACCACACCTGCAGATATTTCCGCTCATGTATTCGCTTATTTCAGCCCTTGAATTGGCATGGCCTTCACGAACACAGGCTACTGCCGACATGATCTGCCCTGGTGTACAGTAACCGCATTGAAAACCGTCATGTTTGATAAAAGCAGCCTGCATCGGATGTAAAGTATCGCCATTTGCCAAACCTTCAATCGTGGTTATTTTCTTTCCCTCATTCATCACTGCTAAGCTGAGGCAAGCGTTTACCCTTTGTCCATCTACATGAACAGTACAGGCGCCACACTGGCCATGATCACATCCTTTTTTAGTCCCCGTTAAGTGTAATTCTTCACGCAGATAATCTAAAAGGGTTACCCGGGGTTCTACCGTTGTTTGATAAGCTTTATTGTTTACCGTAAGCTTTAAGGGTATTTTCTCAAAAAGTTCGGCAAAACGTTCATCGGCATTATTTTCTGCTGCTTTAATTGCAGTACCAGGCGTTAGTGCAATGGCCGTAATTACTGAGGTCTTTTTAAGAAAATCGCGCCTGCTATCACCCTGATTTGGTTTCTGTTCAGAAGATTTCATAGTTGGATGTTTATAAATGGTTGCGTTACCAGAATCTTCATTATTATCAATTCTTCGATAAAAATTAACCGTCTTTCCGGTATTTCCATCTCTAAATTTAAAATAAAAACTAAAGCTAATTCCCTTAAAATTGATAGGTAAAAGAAAAGTTACGCCCCGACTTTGATGCCAACATACATAAAACCAACAATTTCAAAAATTGTTCGAACTTTTGTACTACAATTATTGCCTTTCTACCTGGTTAAAAAAATTAGAATGATTTTGATTTAACGGGAAAAAAAATCAAATTCAGAATAGTCATGATCATTGCGTTTAACCTGAATGATGATAATTCCGTCTAAAATCGTTTTCCTTTAAGTACCCTGATTTCTGATCCTTCTGCCAGGAAAACAGAATCTGGCTCGACATGGTTTAAGAAAGCAAAATCATTACCATAGTTTATCCCAAAATTGACGTTGATTTTATAACTTTTTATAGGATAAACTTGCCAGCGCGGATGTTCTACCCCATATTCAGAGGTTTTATTGCGGCCAATTTTTGTGTATCCCCAGTAATGTTCGGTAATAAATTCTTCTTCGCTACCAGGTGCAATTTCTTCTGCCTTAGCATTGGCAATAACCTGAAAATTATGCCATGTTTCACTTTTCCAGAGATAATCCACCTCAAGCTGGTTTTCCTGTTCTACCCAAGCATGTTTCATAGGTAAAGTTTGATATTGTTCGTTATAAATGGTATTGGCAACAAATGTGATTGCAGGCAAAGGAACAATTTCTTTAACAAAAACAACTCCTCTTTTCCATTCTTTACCATCTTTATACCGAACATAGAAGCGTAGGTTAACCACCTCAAAATTTGTATGTAATGGAATATTAAAGCCAAGTAACTTTACATTCATAAACATAAAACCCACTAAGCTCACATAATACTTTCCATTCCAGCTATCTAATTCGGTGTGCGGAGGAAGATACTTTAAAAGAATTTGCTCATCTACCGCATATTGCGCAAGTGCTAACTTTCGCCATTCCGCAGTTAAGAAAACTCCTTTTTTAGCTGTCATGATATAACAGCTTGTCTTAAACGAACTAATTTGACTAAATTTTCTTCGAGCAAATCTAAATGAAGCATATTAGCTCCATCTGATTTGGCATTTGCAGGATCAGGATGTGTTTCGATAAATAAGCCATCAGCACCAACGGCAATGGCTGCTTTTGCAATAGTTGAAATCAGTTCGGGTTTACCACCGGTAACTCCGCTGCTTTGATTAGGCTGTTGTAAACTATGGGTACAATCCATTACCACAGGCACACCAAAACTTTGCATTTCGGGTAAACCGCGATAATCTACAATCAGATCCTGATAACCAAAGGTATTTCCACGATCGGTTAAGATGACCTTATTGTTGCCCGCCTCTTTTACCTTTTCAACCGCAAATTTCATTGACCCAGCCGATAAAAACTGGCCTTTTTTTACATTTACCACTTTCCCCGTTTCTGCAGCAGCAACTAATAAATCGGTTTGGCGACACAAAAAAGCCGGAATCTGCAATACATCAACATACGCAGCAGCCATCGCGGCTTCACCACTTTCATGAATATCGGTAACGGTTGGCACACCAAATTCTCTGCCGATTCTTTCTAAAATGCGTAACGCTTTTTCATCGCCAATGCCCGTAAATGAACTTCCTTTACTTCTATTTGCCTTGCGGTACGAACCCTTAAAAATATATGGAATCTGCAGTTTATCGGTAACCGTAATAATCTTTTCAGCAATTCTCATGGCGATATCTTCGCCTTCAATCGCGCATGGACCCGCCATTAAAAAGAAATTACCTGAATCTGTATTTTTTAATTTATCTAAATAGTTAAGCATGTTTGAGATGTGAGATGTGGGATGTGAGATGTGAGATGTGAGATTTCTCTCAGATTTAACGTCTCAAATCTCATATCTGATTTTTAGTTTCCTAATTCCGACATAAATTTTATCCGCATCAATTGAATTTCTTCCCGGGTGTAATCGGTTTCGCCCAGTTCATTTAGTGCTTCGTCTATAGAATCGCTTTCAGCTGCCCTGAAGTAATCAAAAACTTCATCCTGCCTATCGTCGTCAATGATTTCATCGATAAAGTAGTTCAGGTTCAGTTTGGTGCCGGAGTTTACAATCGACTCTACTTCTTTCAGGATCTCTTCGTAAGTGATGCCTTTTGAATCGGCAATGTCTTCCAGGCCAATCTGTCTGTCGATATTTTGGATGATCGATACTTTCATCTGTGATTTATTGGCCTGCGTTTTAATGATCAGATCAATAGGACGTTCGATGTCGTTATCCTCCACATATTTTTTGATCAATTCAATAAAAGGTGCACCGAATTTCATTGCTTTACCCGAACCTACACCCGAAATCTGGCGAAGTTCTTCCATGGTAATGGGATAATGGGTACACATTTCTTCTAAAGACGGATCCTGGAAAACCACAAATGGTGGAACGCTTTTTTGCTTCGCAATTTTTTTACGCAGCTCTTTTAGCAACGATAACAGATGGGTATCCAAAGCACCTGTGCCTTGTTTTACATCCTCATCATCATCGTCGGTACTGTTTCCTATCGGCTCGTTTAATATGAATTTGAGGCTGTAAGGATTAACGATAAAATCTTTTCCCTGTTTAGTTAATTTTAATAAACCGTAATTATCGATATCCTTAAAAAGATAATTATTTAAAACCGCCTGGCGGATAATGGATTTCCACATCAGTTCACCGTCTTCCTTGCCGATTCCAAATTCAGGAACCTTACTATGTTCATAAGCAATGGTTTGCGCTGTTTCCAGACCTAAGAACACATTTAACAGGTGTGCATCATCAAATTTCTCACCGGATTTTTCAATAAACTTTAGTAAGGTAGATAACTGACTTTCTACTTCAAACTGTTTTTTAGGCTTTTTGCAGTTGTCGCACATGCAGTTGCAGCCGGTTTCGTTAAAGTTTTCGCCAAAATAGTGTAGGATTTGCTTACGACGGCAAACGCCGGATTCTGCATAATCAATCACTTCCTTTAATATCTGTGTACCAATCTCTCTTTCAGAAACCGGTTTATCTTTCATAAATTTTGCCAGTTTATCTACATCTTTTTGAGAGTAGAAAGCAATGCACACGCCTTCGCCACCATCACGTCCGGCCCTACCTGTTTCCTGATAATAACCTTCCATACTCTTAGGCACATCGTGGTGGATGACAAAGCGGACATCTGGTTTATCGATCCCCATACCAAAGGCAATCGTTGCAACAATTACCTCGGCATCTTCCATCAAAAATTTATCCTGTGTTTCGGCCCTGACTTTCGGATCTAAACCTGCATGATAGGGCAAGGCACTGATTCCATTCAGGTTTAAAGCTTCGGCCACTTCCTCTACCTTTTTACGGCTTAGGCAATAGATAATCCCTGATTTACCCGGATTAGACTTGATATATTTAATGATTTCTTTGGTGATATCTTTTTTAGGACGGATTTCATAAAATAAATTCGGCCGGTTAAATGAAGATTTGAATAACGTGGCTTCCGTCATGCCCAGATTCTTCATAATGTCCTGTTGTACCTTTGGCGTAGCCGTCGCAGTTAATGCAATAATCGGGATATTATTCCCCAACCCTGCAATAACCTGTTTAATCTTACGGTATTCCGGCCTGAAATCGTGCCCCCATTCAGAGATACAATGCGCCTCATCAACGGCGACAAAGGAAATTTTAATCAGGTTTAAAAATTCAATGTTATCCTGTTTTGCCAAAGACTCTGGCGCAACGTACAATAATTTAGTCTGACCGCTTAAGAGGTCAGATTTAACTTGGGTAATTTCAGATTTGTTTAAGGATGAATTAAGAAAGTGAGCAATACTGTCATTTCCACCAAAAGCCCTTAATTGGTCTACCTGGTTTTTCATTAATGCGATTAAAGGAGAAATCACAATTGCTGTACCCTCGCTCATTAAAGCGGGCAACTGATAGCAAATAGACTTCCCTCCGCCTGTGGGCATAATAACAAAAGTATTATTGCCTTCTAAAATATTGGTAATGATCGACTCCTGATCACCCTTGAAATTATCAAACCCGAAGAAATTTTGTAGGTTATCAAATAACGACTTTTTCACGTCCATTTTGTGTAATAAAATATGCGATGCTATTTTTGTATCCAAAATAACATAATTTTACAAGAATTTCAAGTATTAACAAACAATTATTTTCTCTTTGAAAAGTAAAAAATCCATAATCCAATCAGCTATAGGCACTTTAGAGCTTGAAGCAGCTGCAATATTAAATGTTGCGAAAAACATTAACGGCGATTTTGAGAAAGTCGTATCAAGCATTCTAAATAGCAAAGGACGGGTGATTGTAACGGGCATAGGTAAAAGTGCAATTATCGCGCAGAAAATAGTGGCTACTTTTAATTCAACGGGTACGCCCGCTATTTTTATGCATGCTGCAGATGCGATCCATGGCGATTTGGGTATGATCCAAATGGATGATATTGTCATTTGCCTTTCCAAAAGCGGAAATACGCCTGAAATTAAAGTGCTTACCCCTTTATTGAAAACAGCTGGCAATTTACTGATTGGTATGGTTGGCGAATTGAATTCTTTTTTGGCAGAGCAGGCAGATCTGATTTTGAATACCGCTTTCGAAAAAGAGGCCTGTCCGCATAATTTGGCGCCAACAACCAGTACAACTGCGCAATTGGCATTGGGTGATGCTTTGGCCATTTGTTTGTTAGAATGTAGAGAGTTTAATGAATCTGATTTTGCAAAATATCACCCGGGTGGATCTTTAGGTAAAAAACTTTATTTAAAAGCACGTGATTTAGCCCTGTCTAACGAAAAACCAGCTATACATCCTTCTGCCTCAGTTAAAGATGTGCTGATCGAAATTAGTAAAAACCGTTTGGGGGCGGTAGCTGTTGTAGATAGCGACGATAAGGTACTGGGCATCATTACCGATGGCGATGTTAGGCGGATGTTGGAAAATAATACTACTATTGCAAACTTAAAAGCTGAGGATATTATGGGCAGAACACCAAAGAGCATACAATTCGATGCTTTAGCTGTCGATGCCCTGGATATTATTAAGCAAAACAATATTACCCAGTTGTTAGTTCTGGAACAAAATACTTACTTTGGCATCATCCATTTACACGATCTTTTGAATGAAGGCATTGTGTAATTTTAAATTATAAAATGAATAAAAACTACTATGCATTAATTATGGCCGGTGGCGTTGGAAGCCGCTTTTGGCCGGTGAGCAGAACAGAATATCCAAAACAATTCATAGATTTTTTCGGTGTCGGAAAAACCCTTATTCAAAGCACTTATGAAAGATTTCTGAATATCTGTCCCCCGGAAAATATATTTATCGTTACCAACGAAATTTATACCGGTCTGATTAAAGAGCAGTTACCACTGTTAACGGATAACCAGATTTTGGCCGAGCCTTTAATGAGAAATACAGCACCTTGTATAGCTTACGGAAGTTTAAAAATCGCAGAATTAAATCCTGATGCGACCATTGTGGTTGCGCCATCAGATCATACCATCGCTAATATTGATGGCTTTGTGGCATCCATTGAGCAATCTTTAGAAGCAGCATCCAAAAATGATTGTTTAATCACGTTGGGAATTAAACCTAACCGTCCGGATACCGGTTATGGTTATATTCAGCATACTGATTATGTGCTTAATACCGATACTGACCTGCATAAGGTTAAAACCTTTACCGAAAAGCCAAATTTAGATTTGGCTAAATCATTTATACAAAGTGGTGATTTTTTATGGAATGCCGGGATTTTTATCTGGTCTGCCAGGGCGATATTAAAGGCTTTCGAGAAACATCTGCCAGATATGTATGAGATATTTAATGTTGGAAGGGCTGAGTTAAATAAGGCCAGTGAAAAAGAATTTATCAATAATGCCTATTTCCAATGCACCAATATTTCAATAGATTTTGGAATTATGGAAAAGGCAGAAAACGTTTACGTACTTCCATCTGATTTCGGATGGTCTGATTTAGGTACCTGGGCGTCTATTTATGAAATGGCTGAAAAGGATTATGTGGGTAATGCCGTTATTCCTTCAGAACAGGTGCTGATGTTCGATTCATCAAATTGTATGGTAAATGTTCCAAAGGATAAATTGGTGATCTTACAAGGGCTGCATGATTATATTGTGGTTGAAAACAATAATATGCTTATGATCTGCCCTAGAGACGAAGAACAGAAGGTTAAAGAGTTTGTTGCGGAAGTTAAATCCAGATTTGGGAATAAGTTTATTTAAGGATGGATAATGTGGGATGTAAAATGGATGATGTGGCATAGTTTCATCATCCATTTTACATTTAAGCGTTTCCGGATCCATGAAACAAGTTCTGGATAACTGCTTCGATGGGATATTGCTATTGCCTGAATTGTCATTGCGAACTTTATTTCCGCGCATGCGCAAACCACAAAGTGCTCAGAAAGGCAAATCTTAAAGCGCTGGTCGTGAAATCACAGGTTAATCAAGATATATATCAACTTTCGATGACCGTAAAATGAAGTTCAAAGATGCTGAAATAAGTTCAGGATGATGGCCCTGGTTGAATTCCATCATCCATCTTCCCTTTTCCATTAAATTGCATTTACAGATCCTTAAACACGTTCAGGATGACGGATCTGGTTGAATTCCATTATCCATCTCCCCTTTTACATCTTACATTGTTATATCCTCTGCCTAACTGCCTCGTATAAAATTACCCCGGCAGCTACCGAAACATTTAATGATTCAATTTTTCCTGCCATAGGTATTTTAGCTAAATGATCTGCTACCCTCAAAAGGTCGTTAGAAATGCCTTCATCTTCTGAACCCATTATAATTGCTGTAGGCATGGTATAATCTGGGGCGTAAATAAAATCATTGGTTTTTTCAGTACAGGCCACAATCTGCAGACCACTCTCTTGCAGAAATAAACAGGTTTTATGCAGGTTGGCATGGCGGCAAATCGGAATGCTGAATAACGCCCCTGCAGAAGTTTTAATCGCATCTGCATTAATCTGTGCCGCATTTTTTAGCGGAACAACTATGGCGTGAACACCTACACAGGCAGCCGTACGTGCTATTGCACCCATGTTGCGCACGTCAGTTACGCTATCTAAAACCAGAATTAGCGGCACTTCGCCCTTTTCGAAAACAGCAGGAATAATGTCTTCAATATTTTGATAGGTAATTGGAGAAATGACAGCAATTACGCCCTGATGGTTTTTCTGAGACATGCGGTTTAGCTTTTCCACAGGAACCGAATTTAATGGTATAAGTGTATCCTTTAGAAGGGCTTTCAGCTCCAGAAAGAGTTCACCTCCCAAACCGCGTTGCTGATAAATGGTTTCAATGTCTCTTCCTGCTTTAACGGCTTCTATCACGGCCCTGATGCCGAATACAAACTCATTATTCTCTTTTGCCCTTTGCGGTCTTCTAAAATTATCCATGTTTCAAAATTGTTAGGCAAAAGTATTCAATTAAAATGTTTTGACCCCAAACAATATGTAGCTTATTAACATTTAATTGTTTAAAATTTTTAAAGCCTCATAAATGCGATAAAATTTAATTTGATTATCCCTCAATTTGTTAACAAACGGCTAGTAACTATTCAAACAACCCCATCAAAATTTGCTTACTTTTGTAGAATGAGTATCGATAACGAACAAGGCGGAAAGAGTAGCATGACTGCTAGAAAAAGCAGGTTAAGTAACACCATAAGTTCACAGGGGAAAATCCCCCCACAGGCATTAGACCTGGAAGAAGCTGTTTTAGGTGCATTGATGCTCGAAAAAGATGCACTCTCAGCGGTAATTGACGTTTTAAAGCCAGAGGTTTTTTATAATATCGCACATCAGAAAATTTTTGAAGCGATCCATATCCTTTTCCAGAAATCGAAACCGGTAGATATTTTAACGGTAACCGCCGAGCTCCGTACTTTAGGAGCCTTAGAAGTGGTTGGTGGCGCTTATTATATTACTCATTTAACCAACCGTGTTGCTTCGGCCGCCAATATTGAGTTTCATGCGCGTATTATTTCTCAGAAATATATTCAGCGTGAGCTGATCAGAATTTCGACGGAAATCATTACCAATGCATACGAAGATACCACAGATATCTTCGACTTATTGGATCAGGCTGAAAAAGGCCTTTTTGAAATCGCCCAGAATAACCTGCGTAGAGATACACAAAAAATGGACGATATCGTTAAACAATCACTGGCTACACTCGAAGAACTCCGTACCAAAACCGATGGTTTAACTGGCGTGCCAACCGGGTTTACCGGGCTGGACCGTATTACCGGAGGTTGGCAAAAGCAGGATCTGGTTATTATTGCTGCGCGTCCGGCGATGGGAAAAACCGCATTCGTATTAACCTGTGCACGTAACGCTACTGTTGATTTCCAAAGACCTTGTGTCGTATTCTCGCTGGAGATGTCTTCAGTTCAGCTGGTAAATCGTTTAATTTCAGGAGAAGCAGAAATCGAGCAGGAAAAAATCAGGAAAGGAAATTTACAGGAATGGGAATGGCAGCAGTTACACAGCAAAATTGGACGTTTAACCGAAGCGCCGCTATTAATTGATGATACACCTGCATTAAATATTTTCGAGTTCAGGGCAAAATGCCGGAGACTAAAATCACAATACGATATCCAATTGGTTATTGTCGATTACTTGCAGTTGATGCATGGTAAAGGTGAAGGAAAAGGCGGTGGTAACCGTGAGCAGGAAATCGGTAGTATTTCAAGGGCACTTAAGTCGGTTGCAAAAGAACTGGATGTTCCGGTGCTGGCATTATCGCAGTTAAGTCGTGCGGTAGAGAGTAGGCCTGGTTTACAGGGAAAACGGCCTATGCTGTCTGATTTACGTGAGTCGGGTTCTATTGAACAGGATGCGGATATGGTATTGTTCTTATACCGGCCAGAATATTATGGTATTACCGAAGATGAGCAGGGACGATCACAGGCTGGTATCGGTGAGGTAATCATTGCGAAACACCGTAATGGTGAAACCGGAATCGTACCGCTTAAATTTGTGGGTAAATTTGTTAAGTTCCAGGATCTGGAAGATGATTTCAATGCGCCGCCAAATTCATTTGCTGCCGATCCTTCCGCTGGAATGTATCCATCTCAGGATTTTGAAAAACAAAGCAATGTGATTATCCGTCCTTCAAAAATGGACGACTACAATGACGATGATCCACCTTTTTAATCATCTTTAATCGTGATTCGAGCATAGGAGAAATTTTTGGTTATGATGATCCTAAAAGATCGGTATTTATAAAAAAGAAGCTGTATCATAAGTGCAGTTGTCATCCTGAGCTTGTCGAAGGACCATGTTTTAATTGCTCTAAAGACCTTTCGACAGGCTCAACCTGACAAAAAAAAGGTAAAGTTACAAATCATGACACAGCTTCTTTTATGTAAGAAATGTCTTTCCTATAAATCGAAAAGCAGGCCAGCATTAAAACTCGATCGGTTTGTCCTGACCTGGTAACCTTGATTTTGTTTAAAAAGATCGGTAAGGCCGGATTGTCCGTCAAGTTCCAGTAAAACCTTTACTTTATTGGCTACAGGTAACTTTACACCTATACCCAGGTCAATGCCAATATCTCTGTTATGGATAAAATTCTTTAAATCGGTATTGAATTTTGTTTCGTTCGCATTCAATAAAATCCCGAAATATGGCCCGAAGTTCAGGTACCAATTTCTTTTTTTTCCAAAATGCCAGTTCGCCATTACAGGGATAGTCAAATAGTTAATGCGGTAATCTGTAACAAAGCTTTGCCCGTTATCCAAATTGGTGATGTAGCCACTGTCCCAACCTTTTTGATCATAACCAATCTTAGCTTTAATGCTCCACCTGTCTGAAAAGAAGTAGTCGCCAACAGCTGTAAGGTTAAAGCCATTTCTGTAATCGCTGTTTGTTTGGCTACTGGTTGATACGGTAGCGAGGTTAAATCCGGCATGTAGTGCCAATTCCAGACTGTTTTTTTCTTGTGCCGATGCGGTTATGCCGAAGCCGGCAACTAATAAAAGCGTTAATAGTTTCTTCATTGTTTGATCTGATTTAAATTTTGATGAAGATAAAACTAAAAAACAAGTTATTGAAGAACGGACTGTATTCTGAAAAAAAATGTTAAGAGTTAAAGGATGTATCCTATAAGAATGCCTGCTATTACGATAACCGGCGGACTTATTTTAGTGAAATTAAGCAATAGAAATGTACCGAGCATAATTCCCAGAAACAACCAGTTAAAGCCTATTGGAATCAATAACAGCACAAAAGCAGCAATAATAAATCCTACACTAACTGCATTAATGCCCGAAAGGCTATGGCGGATCCTGGAAATCTTTTTCAGATCATCCCAAAAAGGCACAATGAATAACACGAGGATAAGGCCGGGTAAATTAATCCCGATTACGCCGATCAATCCACCTAAAATCTGCCCCCATAATCCATATCCAAAATTCTTCATGCTTAGTGCGCCCAAATAGCTCGTAAAAGAAAACGTTGGTCCAGGTAAGGCTTGCTGTAGCGCGAAACCTGATAAAAACCCGGATGAAGGAAGGTAATGTTTCATCTCTACAAACTCGGTAAACATTAGCGGAACCAGCACCTGCCCTCCTCCAAAAACCAATATTCCGTTACGGTAAAAGTTCTCCAGTAAACGGATGGGTAAACTAAAGGGAGAGGTTCTGTTTATAATTGCGCCTACCAATGCAAACAAAAGTAAAGCACCAAGAAAGTAAACCAGTTTTCGGGGATTGATATTCGAAAAAAGTTTTACCCTTAACTCCGTTTCCTCTTTTGGTGTTTCAATAGCCGAAGAGATCATTCCTCCTATCAATATCGACAACGGAAATACATAAGCATTTCTTAAAACCAATGTGGCAATAACCGAGGCAATAGCTAAAAATATAGAAACCTCTGATGATAAAACTTTTTTGCCAAGTTTCCAGGCACCATAAGCAACAATACCGAGTGCAATGGGCTGAATATATTCTAAAACATAACTAAACTTCTGTTTTTGATCGAGCAAGGCGTAACTGATGGCAGCTAAAGTCATTATCGTTGCGGTGGGTAATATCCAGATCAGGAAAGTGATAATGGCCAGCTTGAGCTTTCCAACCTTCCAGGCTATGCCAACCAGGGTTTGTGTCGATGCTGGTCCGGGAAGTACCTGTGCCAAGGCATTCAACTCTAAAAGTTCTTCCTCTGAAATAAACTTAGCACTCTGCACAAAATATTTTAGCAACAAGGCCAGATGCGCCTGTGCGCCACCAAAAGAAGTGAAGGTGAAAAAAATTACATTCCGGATAAACAGCAACTGTCTTTTAGCAGCGATGGGTTTGTTTTGCATTAATTTAAACTGATAAGGTTAACTGAATGCAGTTAACTGACAACTGTAAACTGAGAATTTTAAACTGACAACTGTAAACTGACAACTGTAAACTGAAGATCTGCCTAGTCATCCTCATAATCTAATCCCGCGGCTGTATTATACGCGCCCTGCAATTCTGAAAAGGCGTGCATATCTCTTTTATTTCGGGCTACCTGCATCCCCTTTTGATAAATTTCGATTGCTTTCTCTTTTTGATCGTCTTTTTCCAATAACTTGCCTAAATGGTAATAGGTACCTACATAATCAGGATGTTTATCCGTTAACTGAAGGTAAAAAGAATAGGCTTTTTCTTTATCATTTTGAGCATTATACTCTGTGGCTAAGGCATATAGTATAAATGGATCGTTTGGATCGCTTTCTAAAAATTCCAATAACTTACTTAAACGGGTGGATGACATTTTATTTCCTTGCTTTTTTAATTAAATTTGCAGAAAGACCTTATATAATAATCATATCGTATATGGACTGATCGATAGCTAAACAATTTTAGTTCGAGATCGTTCATAACAATAAAACCACTATTAACATATGAAAATATTAGTTTGTATCAGTAACGTGCCAGACACAACGACAAAAATAACTTTTACTAATGATAATACCGAATTCAATACGGCAGGAGTTCAATATATTGTTAATCCATACGATGAAATCGCTTTATCACGCGCAATTGAGTTAACTGAAGGTGGAAAAGGAACGGTAACCGTGATCAATGTTGGCGAAGCAGCTAATGACCCAACCATCAGAAAAGCCCTTGCAATTGGTGCTGATGATGCGGTTCGGATAAATGCAGCACCGAGAGATGCTTATTTCGTGGCTAAACAAATTGCTGAATATGCAAAGGACAAAGATTTTAATCTTATTTTAACGGGTCGCGAATCAATCGACTATAATGGTAATCAGGTTGCCGCTATGGTTGGCGAATTTTTGGATATTCCTTCGGTATCTATTATCAAAAAATTAGCTATTGATGGAGATACAGCAACAATTGAACGTGAAATTGAAGGTGGTAAAGAAGTTTTAACTGTTTCGGGCAAATTTATTGCCAGCTGTGCTGAAGGTGTGGCGGAACCTAAAATCCCGAATATGCGTGGTATTATGAGCGCCAGAACGAAACCATTGAATGTGGTAGATGCAGTTGATGCTGAAGAAGTAACCAAAGTTATTAAATATGAAACCCCTGCTCCGCGTGGAACGGTAAAATTAATTCCTGCAGATCAAACGGAAGAGCTGATCAGCTTGTTGCACAGCGAGGCCAAAGTAATTTAATTGGCAGTTTGATGTTTTCAGTTGCCAGTTTACAGAGATAACAAATAGAATATTTCATTAAAATAAAGTCCCCTTTACGGGGTTACAGGATAAATATATGTCAGTATTAGTATATGTAGAACAAGCTGAGGGAAAATTTAAGAAGTCGGTTTTTGAAGCTGTATCTTATGCCAAAGCCATTGCCGATCAACAGTCAACCAATTTAACTGCTATTTCTATTGGCGATGTAGCCGACAGTGAATTGAAAGAATTAGGTAAATACGGTGCATCAAAAGTGCTAAATGTAAGTGCCGATCAGTTAAAGACCTTTGTAAATCAAGCTTATGCAAGTGTTATAGCTGCAGCAGCAGAAAAAGAAGGTGCAGATATTGTTGTGCTGTCTAATTCCTTTTCTGGTAAGGGTTTAGCACCGCGTATTGCAGTAAAACTTAAAGCAGGTTTAGCCGATGGAGCGGTAGAATTGCCAGGTACAGATGGGAAGTTTGCGGTTAAGAAAACAGCTTTCTCTGGTAAAGCATTCGCCATTACCGAGTTAACATCAACCAATAAAGTAATTGCTTTAAATCCTAATGCGTTTGGTGTGAAAGAAAATGCTACCGATGCAGCGATAGAAACTTTTACTGCAGATGTGAAACAATCAGATTTAGGAACGGTTATAAAAGAGATTGTCAGGGCAACCGATAAAGTATCATTACCTGATGCAGAATTGGTCGTTTCAGCAGGCAGAGGTTTAAAAGGACCTGAAAACTGGGGAATGATCGAAGAATTAGCTGGTTTATTAGGCGCTGCTACAGCCTGCTCTAAGCCAGTATCAGACGCAGATTGGAGACCGCATTCAGAACACGTTGGTCAAACCGGTATTGCAATTAGTCCTAACCTTTATATAGCAATTGGTATTTCCGGCGCTATCCAGCACCTGGCGGGTGTGAGTTCATCAAAAGTAATTGTTGTCATCAATAAAGATCCGGAAGCGCCTTTCTTTAAAGTAGCAGATTATGGTATTGTTGGCGATGCTTTTGAAGTTGTACCAAAATTAATTGAGGCATTAAAAGCACATAAAGGATAATACCTTATAGACCTTATCGGTTTTTAAAAACCGATAAGGTCTTATCACAAATATGAAAAAAGTTAAATTAGATATTGTAGGTTTATCTTACAGCCAGACGCAATCTGGTGCGTATGCCCTGGTTTTAGGAGAAGTAAACGGGCGTCGGCGCTTACCGATTATTATTGGTGCATTTGAGGCACAGGCGATAGCGATAGAAATTGAGAAAATGACTCCTAGCCGGCCATTAACGCACGATTTATTTAAATCAATGGCTGATACTTTTCATATCGGTATCAAAGAAATTATCATATACAATTTGGTTGATGGTGTTTTTTATGCAAAGTTGATCTGTAGTGATGGTAAAAACACACATGAGGTTGATGCCAGAACTTCAGATGCTATTGCTCTGGCTGTTCGCTTTAATGCCATGATTTACACTTACGAATTTATCCTGGCTTCTGCAGGAATTGTAATCGAAGGCAATGACTTTCTTTTCCTCGAAAATATGGATTCTATTGCAAAAGAACATGAAACCGAAAACTTGTCAGGCTCAACGCAGCAACCGGGCTTTGGTGATTTAACATTAGACGAACTTCAGCAAAAACTACAGGAAGCCATTGCCGAAGAAGCCTACGAAAGAGCCGCAAGATTAAGAGATGAATTGAACAAACGCAGTAAATCCTGATACCGGCGTGCTTAAAATGTTCATCCTTTCAAAAGCTCTTGATTTTTTTTTCTCAAATCCCATTTGTAAAAGCTAAATTCTAAAATGATCCGAATTAATTAAAATAATTTGGGTTCATTTTGGATTATCATTCAAAATAATTCTATATTCAGCTTTTACTTTCAATCATTCAAACTAAAGTATTATTATGAATGTTAAGTTTCGCTTAACTATAATGAGTTTCATGCAATTCTTTGTATGGGCTGCCTGGTTAATTACAATTGCAAATTATTGGTTTGGGACCAAACAATGGGATGGTGCAGATTTTGGAATCATTTTCTCCACCATGGGTATTGCATCGCTGTTTATGCCTACCATTACCGGTATTTTAGCCGATAAGTGGATCAATGCAGAAAAACTTTATGCTATCTTGCATCTTCTATACGCCGCAACCATGTTTTACCTTCCGCAGGTAGATAATCCCCATACTTTTTTCTGGGTAATATTGGTAGCCATGTGTTTTTATATGCCAACCATAGCGCTGAGTAACTCCATCAGTTACACCACTTTAAAAAACGGCAATTTCGATGTGATCAAAGACTTTCCGCCAATCAGGGTTTGGGGTACCATCGGTTTTATTGCCGCCATGTGGATAACCAATTTAACCGGCAATAAAGCCAGTGCCAACCAATTTTATATTGCAGGTATAAGTGCTTTATTGTTGGGTATATATTCTTTTACGCTACCCGCTTGTAAGCCTTTAAACTTAATCAGCGATAAAAAAACATTTGCACAAAAACTTGGACTGGAATCCTTTAAGCTCTTTGCCGACTACAAGATGGCCTTGTTTTTTATCTTTTCGATGTTCTTGGGTGCAGCTTTACAGTTAACCAATGCTTATGGTGATGTTTTTCTGGATGAATTTAAATTATTTCCTGTTTTTGCGGAGTCATTCGTAATTAAGTATTCTACCATTATTTTATCGATTTCGCAAGTGTCAGAAACGCTTTTTATCCTGGCTATCCCCTTCTTTTTGAAAAGATTTGGAATTAAGTGGGTTATTGCCATTGCCATGTTTGCCTGGGTGCTACGTTTTGGATTATTTGCCTATGGCGATCCATCAACCAATCTATGGATGATCATCATTTCATGTATTGTGTATGGAATGGCATTTGATTTCTTTAATATTTCAGGGTCGTTGTTTGTCGAAACATCAACCGCTCCTAAAATCCGTTCTTCTGCACAGGGCTTGTTTATGATGATGACCAATGGTTTTGGTGCCGTTTTTGGCAGTTTGGTTTCAGGCTGGATGATTAGCCGTTTCTTTACAACATATTACCATACCATCGGATCGCTATCCAAATATGTTAAAAGCGAAGAAGACAACGTGCATCTGCTTAAATTTCTTAAAAATAAAGGGATTGATGTACTACCAAATGGCGAACTGAGCCGGGCGCTGGATGTAAAAGACTGGCATAACATCTGGTTAACCTTTACCATTTACGTACTCATAATTGCCATTATCTTTGTTGTCACTTTTAAACACAAACATACCCGAGCCGAACTCGAAGTCATTAACCATTTATAATTTGCGATTAGCCTCTTATGTCAGCTGGTAAATATAGAAAAGAACACAATTGCTTAAACTGCGGTGCTCATGTTGAGAAACATTATTGTAGCGATTGTGGTCAACCGAATTTAGAATTAAAAGAAAGTTTCTGGACTTTTATAAGTCATAGTATTGCCCATTATTTTCATTTCGACAATAAGTTTTTTCAAACGCTGGTCCCTCTCCTAACCAAACCAGGTAAAGTTACACTTGATTATCTGGCTGGTAAAAGAGCCCGGTATATCAATCCGGTAAGCATGTACATTTTTGTTTCCATTGTCTATTTTTTGGTGGTATACTCTCCAAAGCATGTAGAAAAGGATCCCGATCATGGTCATATCGACATTGAAGAAAAAAAGGGTGCAAATGTTTCCGACAGTGTAAATAAAGCACTAAAACTCACAGGTATATCTAAAGAAATTGCAATCAAAGCTACAATATCAATTAATAAAGCAATCAAAAAGAAAGAATTCATAGAACTTGGTTTTGCTGATCAAGAGAAGGAATTAAAAAGACTTAACGCAGAAAATGCCAAACTCAAATCCGATTCCCTTAGCGATATTATTGATGAGTACAACGATATTCATATCGAACGGAACGATAGCACCTATGCGGCTTATCTGTCAAGACAAAAAAAACTCCCTGTTTCAAAACAGGATAGCTGGTACGATAGATTGATTAAAAAAAGAGCAATTACCCTTGGAGAAAAATCAGAAGTCATTCAGGAAACCCTTGAACATAACCGGCCTAAACAATATTTTTTATTGATGCCATTGCTGGCCTGGTTTATTATGCTCAATTTCAGGAAAAATCATATCTATTATCTTGATCACCTGATTTTCACCATCCATGGTATGATGGTTTATTTTATCGTCTCGATAATCACCCAGCCTGTAATGAAGCATGTTTTCGGTGAAGATTCCTTCATGAGTAAAATTATAGCGGTGTGTGTGACGATATTTTTATTCTGGTACATGTTTAAGGCGCTTACCATTTTTTATCAACGAAAAACATGGAGTACCATTTTTAAAATATTCTGGATCTTGATCTTGTATGCTGTGGCATTTAAGCTAACTGAAATGGTGATGATCAATTTAATTTATTATGTAGCGACTTAGTTTATCATCATCTCAACGAGAACGCAGTGAAATGAAGAGATCTATTTAGAGCAGATTTCTCGGCTACCTTGCGCTCTGCTCAAGACGAATCTGATCACGCAAATTCGTGGTTCTGAACTTGTTTTACGAGTAGAAATGATATTTTCAATGGCCTTATGTCTATTTTGTGGTCAGCATCTTATTGTTGAACCACCTTTCTATAAAGACCCTGAAACAAGTTCAGGGTGACGACCGTTTCCTGTAAGTCGGCAACAAACCTAAATTATAGCAAATTATTAATTGAATTCAGGTTTTTATCACTTAAACATTGTTTAAAGATCTCTCGACTGCGTTGCACTTCGCTTGAGATGACGCATAAAACCAAAAAAAACCACCCGGATTCGGGTGGTTTTTTATCTTTTTTTTGAAATTATTTTCTGTCTTTAAGTTCAACAAATTCCCTGTCGGTTTCGCCAACGTAAATCTGACGTGGGCGACCAATCGGTTCTTTGTTTTCGTGCATTTCCTTCCACTGTGCAATCCATCCTGGTAAACGGCCTAAAGCAAATAACACCGTGAACATTTCGGATGGGAAACCCAATGCACGATAAATAATACCTGAATAAAAATCCACATTCGGATATAATTTACGGTCAATGAAGTATTGATCCGTTAAAGCTGCCTCTTCTAATTTTTTAGCAATTTCTAAAATCGGATCATCAATACCTAAGTTCTCTAAAATATCATCACAAGCTTTTTTAATGATTTTAGCTCTTGGATCGAAGTTTTTGTACACCCTGTGTCCAAAGCCCATCATGCGGAACGGATCGTTTTTGTCTTTAGCTTTTGCAATCCACTTTTCTGTATCACCACCGTCAGCTTTGATCAATTCAAGCATATCAATTACAGCCTGGTTAGCACCGCCATGCAATGGTCCCCACAGCGCGGCAATACCAGCAGCAACTGAAGCATATAAATTACAATCTGAAGAGCCTACAATACGAACGGTTGACGCAGAACAGTTTTGCTCGTGATCGGCATGCAGAATCAGCAATTTATTCAAGGCATTTACCACGATAGGATTCACATCATAATCCTCCGTACGTTGGCCAAACGTCATCCAAAGGAAGTTGGTTACATAATCATATTTATTTTTTGGATAAATAAGCGGGTGACCTAATGACTTTTTGTAAACGAAGGAAACAATGGTTGGAAATTTAGCCAGGAGCTTAATTATGGTTAAATTCTGCTCTTCTGCAGTTTGATTTGGCTTTAAGCATTCCGGATAAAACGTTGACAACGAGAAGATCAGTGAGCCGAGTTGCCCCATAGGATGAGATCTTGACGGATAACCATCAAAAAATTTCTTCATATCCTCGTGGATGAGCGTATGTTTACTGATTTCGGCCTGTAGCTCTTCTAACTGGGGCTGTGTAGGAAGATCGCCATAAATAATCAGATAAATCACTTCCAAAAAACTTGATTTTGCTGCAAGTTCTTCAATAGCGTATCCCCTATATTTTAAAATGCCTTTTTCACCATCTAAAAAAGTGATTTTACTTTTTGTAGAACCAGTATTTTTAAAACCAGTATCTAAAGTTACAAAGCCTGTTGAATCTCTTAATTTCGAAATATCTATGGCCTTTTCATCTTCTGTTCCTGTTATTACTGGCAATTCTACTGTCTTACCATCAACTTTTATCTCTGCAATATCTGACATATTATTGTATTGTGTTTATAGCTTTCTAAATTATATAAAATTAATATACATGCATAACAAATCTGTTAAATTAATATGAATAATTGGTCAAAATGACGTAACAATCATGCTTAATTTAATCCGGTTAAGCATCTTATTTTGCTTTGATTTCTTCTGCAACTCTGCCACATTCTAACATTTCATTGCCGTAATAAGGATTTTTAATTTCCTTTTCGGTTGATAACCAGTCCCCTCCATCTCCCTTATTCGCCATCGGACAATGCTGAACATAAATGGTTCCTTTTTCTATTTCTGCATTTTTAAGCAAAGCAATGATATCGGCACTTAAAGCAGTAAAATCTTTTCTTTGTATAACCAGGTTGTTACTTGCCGCTATTTTCTGAGCAATTTCTGCAGTTGGCTCACAGCCCTCGTAGGCAGCCAAACTATTTTTCAGTACGGCAGCAGTTTTTTGTGCATTTGCGGCATCAGACTTCACCAGCGCATTTTTCAAATTCACATAGTTTTTAAATATCGCCAGTTTCTTCTCGTCCTTTATTGAAACCTTGCTGTTAACCGATGTAGCTTCGGTTTTGGTAGAATCTTTGGTTTCAGTAGATTTCTGCTCTGCCTGGTTGCAGGCCATTAAAGTAGTAAATATGGCTATCCCGAATATTCTTTTCATGGTATTTGGTTTTCGGCTCAAAATAGGAATTAAAATGGTAAATAAATAAAAAAGTCCCAATTTTCATCGGGACTTTAATATTATATGATGTTTGAATTATAATTTGAAATTGTAAGCCAGCCTTAATGCGTACTGACCTGTTTTTCTGAAATAGGTTGCTGATGAGCTATCATTCACATAACCTTCATATCGAACACCAGCGTCGAAACCGCCAAACTCATAGCCCAGTCCACCCGAATAAATAAAGTTTGTTTTGCCACCATCTTTAATGGCAAAGCCTGCACCTGCTTCAGTGGCTAAATACATTCTTTTAATCGGGAACACTTTAACGCCACCTTTGGCCGGGATAAAATCAATGTCAATGGCGTTATTTTTAGTCATTAGTTTGGTATAACCACCTGAAGCAGTCACGGCAACATATGGTGATAAATCCCATTGCAATTTCAAATCAGCACCATAAGCGTAATCCATTGGCGATTGATCACGGAAGAGTCCGCCGTTAACACCAACCCCTATTTTGAAAGCCATTCCCTTAGGAGCCGGATTCGGATCAGTTTCTGTCATGGTTTGCGCATTTAGTGTTGTAGTGGCAAACAAAGCAACTGCAGTAGCTGCTGTAGCGAAAATTTTAGTAATCATTTTCATATTAGATAAATTAAGTTAATACTAAGGTTTTGGTAGATATACGTAGTGTGATTTCGTTCAGATTTTTATATTTTCATTTTTTTCAGAAATAATGATAAATAAAAAAGCCCCGGCATTTGCCGGGGCTTTAAGTATCAGGTAAATAATCTTACAAGCTAAATCCGTAAGCTAAACGGAGACCAAAAAATCCAGTGCTTGCTCCATCTCGTGCTAAACCTTCATATTTAACACCTAAGTCCAATCCATTGCTCCATGCATAACCAACTGCTGGTGAGTACACAAATGAAGTGCCGCTACCAGATTTGGTACCGAAACCTGCACCAAGTTCAGCTAAACCATAAATGCCAGAACCAGAATCGTTAAAAAAATATTTAACACCAGCTTTAACCGGTACATATCCAAAATCTACTCCATCAAGTGTGGTATTGCCAACGGTAATATCTTTAGCAAACATGTGAGTGTAACCTGCAGTTACTGGAATCGACAATTGCTTATCAATATCGAACTGATAACGTAAATCTATTCCACCCACAAAATTATAAGCATCACTTGTTGGTAAACCAGCTGTTAATCCTATTCCTAATTTCTGAGTTGATTGTGCATTAGCATTTGTAGTAAAGAATAAAGCCACGACAGCTGCTGAAGTAGCAATGATTTTGGTAATTGTTTTCATTTTAAGATATTATTTTTGAGTTAAATTATATGCTTCAACAAACACAAAGGTTGTGCCAAAAGGGCTTTTTTGATATGATTTGAAGGGGTTAGTTAGCTCAAAATGGTTTTATTATGTTAATTCTGTATTAACTGAAACTTTTTCCAAAATCGACTGTTTTAACAGGTTTGTCGGCGTGCTGCCATCAAGCCAGATAATCTCTACACTGTCCTTTTCCATTTTTCTGAAAAATGTATTTTGTCTTTTAGCATACTGACAAATAGCGGTACCAAGTTTCAACTTTAGTTCCTCAAAGGTTAATAATCCATCAAGATAGTTTACGATAAATTTGTACTCCAGGCCGTAGAAAACTAAGATTTCCCGATCAATTCCCTCTTTCAGCAATTGTTCTACTTCTTCCACCAGGCCGGCTTTGAACCTTTCGTTCAACCTGTTTAGAATTTTAGCCCTGGTAACTTCAACCTCGTTTTTTAACCCAAAAATAACCGGTTTAAGTGACGGTCGATTTACTTCTTCGAGTATGTTATGTTTGAGATAATCTGCTATTTCTAATGCGCGGATCAGTCTTTTTTTTGAGGATAGATCAACATGTCCGATATTTTGGCTTTCATCACTTTGCAATATCAAAACCAGTTCTTCCTTTGATAATAAATCTAATCGATCTCTCAAGGGTTGATTGACGGGGACAGCGGTATAGGTTTGATTCTGTAGTAGGCTGTGGATGTACATGCCTGTCCCGCCGCACAGCACCGGCATGTTGTTTTTTTTCGTTATGGCTGCGAATGCCTTGTAGAAATCGTTTTTAAAGGCATCTACATGATAACGTTCGCCTGGCGATAAAATATCAATCAAATGATATGGAATCGTTTTGCCGTTGATATGATACTCTTGCAGATCTTTACCTGTGCCGATATCCATTCGTTTAAAAACCTGACGGCTATCGGCACTAATGATCTCGCCATTTAAAGCATCTGCAACGCTAACGGCCAGCTTCGTTTTTCCAGACGCAGTTGCTCCTAAAATGATGATGAGATTATGTGGGTCCATTAAAACTGAAGAATAAATTTAAAACTCCCGGTGTTGAATATCTCCTGTGCAAAAAACCGGTCATCTTTTTTGAGTACACGATTAAGATTCTCATCCAGACTGTAAATCTGAGGTTCCAAAATTGCAGTTTGTAAAAAGCCCAGTTTAGTATAGGCCTCTCCTGCAGACCAATCGCGATCAGCGTAAGTCATGAGGTCGTTAGGCTGATAGGTTGCAGCAAAAAATGAAATCAATTTACTTAATCCGCCTGTAATAGAATAACCCGCTTTAACTGCAAACCTGATCAGTTCTGCAGATCTGTAATTTTCGGTATGGTTCATTTTGCGCAATCCCGAAAAGGTAGCAACAGCCACCAGTTGATCTTTTTCAAATAAACCCATTTTATAACGGCTCGTTACCGCACCCTGCAAATGATTTTCAATTAAAAAAGAATCAGCAACAGGTTTGGTAATTTTTAATATTTTAGTTTTCCTGCCGTGAATGCGGCTATTTTTGCCAAGCAAAGATTTTATTCTCGCTAAAACCTGCCCGGGTTTTGATAACCAAAGGTCTTCCCAAAGGTGAATGAGCTTAATGCCTTTCTGATAATGTCGTTCCTGCAGTGCAATAAGATCCTGTGGAACAAAGCTATTTTGTAAGCTGACCAGGTGGATGATCAGTTGATGATCAATCCGAAATAACTGAAAACCATCTTCTGAAAAAAAAAAGCACCCAATTTTATGATCAGCAAGGGCCAAACTAAATTGATGGTGCCAGTTATATTCAAAAGTTAAATTATTCAATCAGTAGAATGTTATTCAGAAATATATCTGCTGCAAATTTAACCATCAGATTGTTAAATCCATTCTTTTTCTTTAAAGTTCGTACTGATAATCTCTATTAAAGTTTCTACTTCCTTTAATTTGGCATCATCAAGAGCCGAAATTCTCAAGCCAGCTTTATTATGGTCAAAATCAGTCAAATTATGATTGTCTGTATAAAACTCTTCTGTATTGATCTTAACTTCAACGGCATCTCCATTGATATAAACACCTGCAAAAAATCGCTCGGTTATTTTTTGTCCATTTAGTTCAATATTTTTTTCACTATACAGATCATATCCATTTTCTGAATTTTCGTGTACCGTATATCCGCGGGTGGCATAGGGCTGTAAGCCGGCTCTGATGGTTTGAAAAATTTCTACAAGATCAGTTTTCATAATGGTATTTGATTTTAGCATTAAACACCATAGTCTTCTTATTGTTTAATTTTTTATTCTTTTAGCCACCAGTTTTCGGTTGGTAAATATTCATCTAAAATAATGGTTTCTCCTAATTTTGGAGTGACCAAAGGAAACTGTTTTGCTGCTGCGGCTACAACTATCCGTTTTATTGGCTCATTCCAGGGGTGCATGGCCAAGCTGAATTTTCCCCAATGTACCGGCATTAAAATTTTAGCTTTCAGGTCGATTGCGGCCTGTACAGTTTCTTCCGGGAACATATGGATGTATGGCCAGTAAGCATTATACTGTCCGCACTCCAGCAAGGCCAAATCGAAAGGACCGTGCTCCTCACCTATTTTTTCGAAGTGTGTATCATAACCGGAATCGCCACCTAAAAAAAGTTTAAAGTCTGCAGTTTTCAGTACGAAGGCCGACCACAGTGTTTGATTTCTTTTAAATTTTCTGCCTGTAAAATGCCTGGCCGGAACAGCTGTTAAATGCAAACGGTTAAACAATGTGACCGATTCGTTCCAACTCAGCTCATTAATTTTTTCTTTTTTAATTTTCCATCGCTCCAGATGCGACCCTACACCAAGCGAAGTGACAATACTGTTAACCTGCGGCGAAATTTTTAATATACTCTCATAATCCAAATGATCATAATGATCGTGTGTAATGATGAGGATATCAATATTTTTAAATTCTTCGGCCTTTATAATGTCAGTACCCAAAAAAGCCTTACTCCCGATAAATGAAAACGGAGAAGGTGTTTTGCTGAATATAGGATCAACCAAAATTCTTAGTCCGTTTATTTTGATCAGATATGACGAATGGCCAAACCAGATAATTTCAGGTGCATTACCCTCAGCACTGCCATTAATGTTCGGTGAAATATATGGAAGCGCTTTGCTCGGAGCCTTATCCGGATGTTTTTCAAAAAAGAAAGCGCTTAAAATCTTAAAAAAGCTTACTCCTTCTGGCTGCATTGGTGTGATGGATAAGTTCTGCAGCGCACCATTGCGATAATTACTCAGGCTTCGGGTTTTATCCAAACGCAATCCCTTTGGTAACTGTCCGAAAACCGGCAGATTGGTTATAATAAGGAATAAGGCGACAACAAAAACTAAAATATATACTGCGATCATTTTTAAAAATAAATAGCAGCCAAAATATGAATATGATTTCAAAGATGCGGCCGGTGTGATATATATGACGAATGGATTACAGGTTAGATGTAACTACATATCTTTTTAGCTGAACAAAGGAGTGAAAACAGCGCAAACGTTTGATTAATTTTGTATTATTATATGTTGAAGCAATTTAATATAGTAGTTTAGTACGCATCATGCAGTCGAAACCCACAACGATCAAGGAAATAGCCAGAATCTTAAATATCTCACCCTCCAGCGTTTCAAGGGGCCTGCACGATCATCCGAGCATTGGGGCAGTTACCAGGGAGAAAATTAAACAATTGGCGAAGTCGCTAAATTATGAGCCTAACAAGGCTGCCATTCTATTTCAAAAAGGAAAAACATATACCATTGGCGTCATTTTACCAGAGCTATCAGAACACTTTTTTTCGATCGCTATCTCTGCAATTGAAGATGAGGCGATGAAGAAAAATTATACCGTGATTTTCGCCCAGTCGCACGACCGTTATGAGCTCGAAGTAAAACTTGTTGAGAAAATGAAAAATCAACGTGTTGACGGTTTATTGGTATCAATCAGTAAGCACACCTGTAATTTTGATCATTTCGAAAAAGTTAATTCGTTTAATATTCCGGTTGTATTTTTTGACCGGATACCACCTTTAAAAAACGTGCATTACGTTGCATCCGGCTTGGAAAGTGCAACAGTTAAAGCGGTGAACTATCTTTTGAAAAAAGGACACAGAAGTATCGGGATGATTAATGGCCCAGGTACCTTATATGCCAGTGAAGAGCGCAAAGACGGTTACAAACAGGCGATTACTTTTAACCGTTTAAAGTTCGATCCATCATTGGTCATCAATTGCGATTTAACAGAACAAGGTACTATAGCTGCTGCCGAAAAGTTTTTAAAGCATAAAAGAAAACCAACGGCTATAGTCGCTTTTAATGATTATGTGGCACTTTTTCTAATCAAACACTTTAAAAAGATGAATGTAATCGACGATTTTGACATCGTAAGTTATGCCAACCTCCCTATTATCAGTTATCTTGATCACGCTCCCGTAGCTTCGGTAGAGCAATACCCATATTTGCAGGGGCAAAAGGCGGTAAATATTCTATTGGATCTTATTCATAGCCCCAATGCTGAAAACCAGGCCTATTATAATACCATTGTTGATGCCGATCTTATTGTAAATGAAACGAATTACTGAACAAACGTTTGCGTGATGCTTCAGGTTGCTTAAACTTTCGGGTAAGCGTGTTGAGCCTGTAATCATTAATCTCCATTTTATTTGGTATCAGTATTAAAGAATGACAAAGTTGTACATCTGCCTTACCAATTTCTTCACTAACAGAATCTTATATATATCACCCCTCCCCCTACACTCATTTCCTTTTCTTAGTAGACGTTTGCAATAGTGATGTGCATGCCAATAAACGAATTCGAATGACGTGTAATGTTTCATGGTTTGCAGTGAAAATTGTTTCACGCTCTTCCATAGCCTAGTACCATGAAATTTTCGCGATGCATCTGGTCTTAAATAAGTTTTTTTCTGAAGAAATGAGAGGTAAATTCATATTCACTTATGCGTTTACCGTTCTCCCCCTCTTAGAGAATATCGATATATTTTATAATTATTTATAATTAGTCTAAATAAGTTATAAGATAATTATATATTTGTGTAAGAAATGGGCCAAGAGATATTTGGATTACGGGCAATAAGTTTGCAGATTTTAAAATTCAAATTTTACCGCAGATGTGTAATTGACCGGGTTAATATGATAATGATTTAGCGCAACACACCGGGTTTAAATATATTGATAAAAAGAATATCCATTTTAGTGAAGATCTTAACCTGGTAAAAATATGTTTTGTTAGTTGGATACATGCTCCCCGCGATGGGGAGCTTTATCATTTATATCGGTATGTTTGATAAGCAAGTTTTATTTAGTCGCTATCAAATTATCGAAGGCATTAAGATGCTAAAAAAGTCTGGAATGGAGATTTCTGGTAGTCGCTTTATTTATGTGCTTAAATAAGCGGAGCGTTAGTAGCTAAACCGAATTTAGATTGAAGAGCGATGATATCTAAACGCAAAAAGGGCTTTGGCGTACCAAAAACCCTTTTTGTTTCATACTCGCGAAATATTATTTTCCAGAGTTTTTCTTTTCAGTTACTTCTGCACGGATTTCTTGTGCTAAAACTTTAAGATCTTGCATTGCTTTACGCACACGAGTACCAGCAGCTGCGTTGCCAGCATTGTAAAATTTTTCTACGTCTGCTTCAATAGCAGCAACAGCAGCTTTAACTTTTGAGAATTTTTCCATCGCTAATTGATGTTTTAAGGTTTAAAAAATTTATTTTTTTTCAATAATACATATTTACCTCGAATTAACAACAGAAAGCAAATATTTATTTACAATAAGTTTTGCACATTTTCAAAATCAAAAAAATGCCCTGGCACATATTACAACCACATTTTTAGTTTTTTTAAATTAAAATAAGTTGATTTATGTCATTTGTTTGGAGAGCATAATCAGGTTATTAAAGGTTTGGTTTGCGCTATTGCTACAACGTTCGTAATCGGCTTCTGCAACATGCTCGTTTATTACCATAATAAAGCTTTTCCATTTAGTGCTGAGTTCATCGCCATACACACCGTAATAATTTAAGCCACCCTCCAGGTTTATAAAATTTGGATTGGCCAGTATATGCTTTTTAATTACGTTACCACCTAATGTAGCGCCCTCAAGCACATATAATGCGCCTAAAACCTCTGCTGTATGCTGTTCAGGAACAAATAATTCGAAATTTAAACCCGGTAATGTCAAACTGCTTATTTCCCAGTAATTCAGGTCTTTTTCTAAAGCATTCAACTTAAAACGACCTTTCATGTCTAATTTCTCCGCAATAGCCAGGTCTAGCATATTTGCCAGTGCATTCTCCAGTTTTTGGTGAACGATATAATTAATGGTTAACAGCTTTTTATATTGATCGATACTTAGAGAATGGTTCATAATTTCGTTAACGAACATCATTGACTCTAGTGTTTTGTGATTCTGCGCTGTTTCCGTTCTCAGTAAATTGGCAATCATACAGGGAAGTTTACGATGAAATAGAAAAAATCCGGGACCTGCCGCCAGATTTTTTCATATTTTTATTATATAATTAATTTAACCTCAAGTGCTGGTTAAACCAAAAGTCGTGTACGGAATGTACGCACTTAACCAGGTTCTCGTAACCATCCGGTTTGGTGAGGTAAGCATTGGCTCCAAATTCTATCGATGCTTTTACATCGTCCGGATTATCGGATGTTGAAAATAAGATAACCGGCACGGTTTTTAAATAAGGAATATCACGTATAAATTTCAATAAATCCAAACCGGATAAGCCTGGTAAGTTCAGGTCAAGCAGGATTAACTTTGGTTTCGTTTTATGTTCTGCAAAATGCTGAAGTTTTTTCAACGCCTCTACCCCATCTTCAACTATGGCCAGATTAAGCGTGTTCTTAACTTCCTGTACAGCACTTTGCATAAAAAATGCATAGTCTATGTCATCTTCAACATAAAATATATCTGGTGTTCTCATTTATCTGTTTTTAAAAGCTACAAAAAAGGTAGATCCAACATTTAACTTACTTTCGAACCAAACCCTGCCATGATGTTTCTCTACAATCCTTTTTACTATAGCAAGTCCTACTCCTGATCCTTCAATATCTTTCACATTATCCATGCGCTTAAAAAGCTCAAAAACCCTGTCGTAATAACGGTTATCAATTCCTATACCATTATCTTTTACCGAATAGATGATTTCTCCCCCTTCTATATACGCAGCAACTTCTACTTTGGGTTTGTTGGCATTTGAAGAGTATTTTACAGCATTTCCGATCAGGTTGGTAAAAACCTGTGTAATCATGGTTTTATCTCCTTTGATATTCGGAAGTTGTCCTAAAACCAGCGTAACATGATCTGCTTTGTAGGCTGCCCAAACTTCGCTCGTGATGTCTCTTATCAAAGAGGCTATATCAACTGTTTCAAAATTAATTTCAGAGCGGCCAACTCTTGCTAAATTTAAAATCTCTTTAATTAACAAGTTCATTTTATCGGCACCCACCAAAATTCTGCTTAACATTTTTTTACCTCCCTCATCTATGCTTTTGTTTTTAGACATCAGCTCTGCGTAGGTTTTAATAGAGGTAAGCGGTGTTCTTAAATCGTGCGACACGGTGTAGCTAAACGTATCCAGTTCTTCGTAAGCGGCCTGAAGTTTTTCATTAAGCGATCTGATCTCGTTTGCTTTTTTATTAATATCGGTAATGATAATTTCGCGTATCCTTAATACGGAGGCAATTTCTTCAGCCATCCATTTTTCGGAAGTATTATTAACAACCTCTGCCCAGATTTCGAAAGATTTACGGGGAGATAAACTCATCAAGCCATTTTCCGATGGAACTACAGCTTTGTCCGGATTTCCAGCCCAATTTACCTGTGTAATCATTTCCGGCTTAAACCAAATGATCATTTCGCCCATTTCCTTATTGATCACGCATGAAAGAATACCAGATGCTACAGACTTGTATTTTTTAGCCGGAGAATAGATTTCAGACAATCGGTGGGTATAATATAACGACTCATCGCTGGTGGTTTTTAGCCAAAAAGCAAGGTCACTTATTTCTTCTGCTGATGGTACATTCCCAATAGTTTTAAGCTCGTTTTCAAAAATGATCGCCACTCCGCTGGCTTTAGTGGCATCAAGAACGGTTCGTTTGTGGGTGGTTATCGCTTCAATCAGATATTTATCCCGGTTTAAATGGTCTGACAGTATATTCGCGGTATTTTTAAATTGTTCAATAATCTTGGCATCTTCCTCTTCCTGGCGATATTCAAGCGCTGAGGAAAGAATCTGTCCGATTAACTTTGCACCCTCTCTTGCCTTATAATCTATAAATTTAGGGCTATAGTTATGGCAGGCAATCAACCCCCAAAGCTCGCCATGAGAAATCAGGGAAATACTAAAACTGGAGTGAACGCCCATGTTTTTCAAATATTGAATATGAATGGGTGATACGGCGCGTAAGCCGCCGTTTGTTAAATCCAGCGCTTCACCCTCCTTAAATGTAATTACCTTCGAATCGGTTATGTTTACATCGGCAATTAACCTCGTTAAGTTGAGCTTATACAGTTGTCTGGCCTGCTTTGGAATATCTGTTGCCGGATAGTGTAAGCCAAAAAATGCTTCCAAACCGGCTTCTTTTTCTTCTGCTACCACTTCACCATGGCCATCTTCTAAAAATTTATAAACCATGATCCTGTCGTAATTGATCAATCGTTTTACTTCCTTGGCAGCACCTTTTAGCAGGGACTCTATGTTTTTTCCCTGAAGCATCGATGAGGCCGAACGGCCTATAGAACTTTGAATGTCATATTGAAGTGTAACGGGTTCAAATTCCAATAGCCAATCGTTTTTTGAGGAAGAAATAATCAGGTAAAACGGATTTCCTTCAATTTCGATTGGATGCGGACTTATGGCATCGAAACTTTTACGAATGATGCCCAGCTTTAACAAATCCTCGATGCGCAGAGCTGAATCCGGTTGGCTGAACAAATCATTTAGCGTAGATAATGGGGTATTTAATAAGCTTTTGGCATCTTGTTTTAAAAAATCTCCTGTATTTTCACTGATATAGGAAATGGTTGAGCTATTTTTATCAACAGCTATCAGAAAACCATGTGATTGAATCTTGCCCGGTATATGAATTGGCTCTTGATCACAATTGGTCAGGTCTACAGAAAATTTACTCATGTGTTTGATGTTGCAACATATTTAATCTCGCAAATTAACAATTTTAAAGCCTAATTTTAGAATGTCTCTAATTTGATAAATTCAGATTTGAGATTTATTTTTTGTTATATATTTGTTTGAATTTAAAAAAAAACATTCAAACTTTGGCAAAGAAAAACATTTTGGTGATTGAAGATAACCATGCAATCCTAGACGTTATCACACTTATTTTAGAGAGCGAAGCATTTAACGTTGACGGATTAAATAAGGGTGCTGATTTTATTAACCATGTTCAGGAATTCAATCCAGACGTAATCATCATGGATATTATGCTTCCTGACGTTGACGGAAGGGTGCTTTTAAAGGAACTTAAAAATTCTGAGGCTACAAAGGACATTCCGGTTTTGATGATTTCGGCCCGTTACAACTCCAGCAACTATGCACTTGATGGTATAGAGGCAGATGACTTTATGGCCAAGCCTTTCAATATTGATGAGTTGATGGACAAGATTTACGCTTTATTAAAAAGCTAAATTTTTATTCAGGCATACCCGGTAATTTTATTCCTCCAAGTTTTAGGTTTTTCATCAACACTTCCAGAAATGAAAGCTTGGTATCAGTAAATCCATGAGCGTTTACCCAGATATTTAAACTTGCTTTGAAACCGTTATCCTCTAGAGAGGATACACCAATTCTCCGCTCGGGGGTTTTTAAGCAAGATTTAAACTCATCCACCGTTTTATTAAAAATGGAAACCACCTGCTCGTAATCAATTCCGTAGCTAAATTTAATTTCTATATCCAATCTTCGAGTACCTTCCCGGCTGATGTTGATAATCACCTCGTTTGATAGTTTACTGTTGGGTATCACCACAGTTCTGTTGTCAAATGTTTTCACAATGGTATAAAATATCTGTATTGAGGCTACTGTTCCTTCCTGGCCTTGCGCAATGATGTTATCTCCGGCAACGAATGGTTTCAGGAGTAAAATCAATACACCGCTGGCAAAATTCTGCAGGGTACCTGATAACGCCAAACCTGCCGCAACGCCAATACCACCAATCAGCACGGTTAAAAAAGTAAGCTGAATGCCAATAACCTGCATCACGGTAAGAACAAGCAAAACCCTCAAAGTGATGATGATCAGGCTTGTTAAAAAAGGTCGTAGTGACGGATTGATGTCTTTACGGTGCATGCCGCCCTGCATCCATTTTCCCAGCAGCTTAATGAGCCATAAGCCAAAAATAAGCAGTATGATCCCTAAAATTACTGAAGGTCCCCTGTCTATTATCCAATCGTAAGCTTTATCATAAAAACGGTTTACATTACCCGCATCAACTTTCATAATGGTATTCAATCTATCTCTGATTATTGTTTTTTCTGTTTAGCTGATTTGTCTTTGGTTACATCCACTTTCTCCGCATCTTTTGCTGATGTCACTTTATCATCAGCACCTTTGGCTTTAACATTTTTCGGTGCAGTAGCCTTGCTACTTTCGGCCGATGTTTTTGAATCTTTCATATAGTTTAATCGTTAATCTTCAGCATTAAGCCAGGCTTTTGCCTCTTCTATTTCTTCGGGTTTAAAGCCTTTCGACTGACCAGGTGTAGCGATGGTGAATACGTCAGTAAACCACTCCACCCCTTTTTCAGCACTTACAACTGCAATTTTTTTCCATTTACTGAAATTTTGCAGGCCCGCTTTAATGTCTTGTGCCCATGCACCGGCCGTAAAATTTTTTACGTCAGTTTCCAATACCAGCAAATACCTGATTTCTTTAAACCTCCTGGCCGTCCTTTGCAAACCAGTTAATAAAACGCTTTTAATATCATCACTGGTAACTTCTCCCGTGGCTCTTACGCCAAAAATGTGATCTGGTAGTCCTGTAATTTCTGTCAACATAAATTATTCGTTTATTTAAGAACATATTAAGCTGTCAAGAAGTTTGCCATTTATATAAATTCTGAAAAGTTGTGTTATCATAAAAACACATGTATTACCGATTACGTTATAAAGCCATATTAAAAATAAAACAACCCTATGAAAAACAACCTGCTAAAACCTATTATTCTGGCTTTCGGAACAGCCATTTTGCTATCAGCCTGTAGTGGCGGAACAAAAAATACAACAGTTACAGATTCTTCCATGACTGATTCTACGCAGATGGCGACATTAAAGCCTGCCGGGCCTGCACCGGAATGGGGTAAAACGATCAGACCTGAAATGCAGGTAATAATAGAAAAGTTAAGCAGTTATGGTGATCAACCCATAGAAACTTTAAGTGCTACTGATGCACGTAAGAACCATACCCCGACAGATGCGGTAATGGACGTAGCCAAACAAAATAATATTTCGGTACCAATGCCTAAGGTAGATACCACTGGAAAGGATATTGATGCCGATAACGGGAAGGTTCACCTGCGCATTTACACGCCTAAAGTTGGAAACGGGCCTTACCCGCTCATTGTTTATTATCATGGAGGTGGTTTTGTTATTGCTAATCTGGATGTTTATCATGCATCTGCCCAGGCCCTGGCAGAGCAAGTGGGCGCAATTGTCGTTTCTGTGGCTTACCGCCTGGCACCAGAGAATAAATTTCCTACAGCGCACAATGATGCATTTGCAGCCTACGAATGGGCAGTTAAAAATGCTGTAGACTTAAAGGCAGACCCGGCAAAAATTGCTGTAGCTGGCGAAAGTGCGGGTGGAAATTTAGCAGCAAACGTTTCTATTATGGCCAGAAACAAACACATTATGCTTCCTGTACACGAAGTTTTGATCTATCCTATTGCACAGGCGGATATGAATACGGAATCTTATAAAATGTATGCGAATGCAAAGCCTTTAAATAAAGCGATGATGGGCTGGTTTACAGAAAAATACCTCAATAGCATGATAGAAGCGCAAGATCCAAAGATATCCCTGGTTAATGCAAATTTAAGAGGACTTCCATCAACCACTATCATCACCGCCGAAATAGATCCTTTGCATGATGATGGCGTAATGCTGGCTGATAAGCTTAAAGCTGCCGGGGTAAAAGTTGATCTTAAAAATTATGAGGGTGTAACACACGAGTTTTTTGGCATGTCGCTTCTTGTACCGGAAGCTAAAGCCGCACAGGCGTATGTTGCTGACCAGTTAAAAGCTGCTTTTAAATAAAATTAGCTGCATTGGAGTGGAAACACTTCAATGCAGCTTTTTATGTGCGCTCAGCTTAAAACTTTAAAATTTCTCATCCAACCTAATAACTGCAAACTGATAACAGTCTAAGCTCCTTTCTTCGAACCCAGACTTTGCATCAACTGGTCATATAAATCATCACTTGAGGCTTTTTGAGGTTTTATCTTTTTTACCGTAGCTCGTTTTCCTTTAGCTTTAGCTTTAATAATTTTTAATAATTCGTTACTGTAGTCATCTTTAAAGGTGCTCAGGTCAAATTTCGAACTGTATTGTTTAATCAAAGCCAATCCTACATCCATTTCTTTTTTAGTGATGCTGATGTCATCCGCCTTATTAATCTCAGATAAACTTCTGATTTCCTGGTCAAATCTAATTTTTGTGATGACAATAACGTTTTCCATGGGATGGATAACACAAAGATTTTCGGTATTCCTTAACACAAACCTGGCCACGCCGGCTTTGCCAGATTTCTGTAAAGCCTTTAGCAATAAGCTATAGGCCTTTCTACCCTGCTTCTCAGGTTCGGTATAATAAGATGTTTCGTAGTAAATGGGATTAATATCTTTGATATCAACAAAATTTTCGAGTTCAATAATCTTTGTTTTTTCAGGTGCAGCCTCTTCAAAATCATGTTTGTCTAAAATGATGTACCTGTCCTTTAAAAAGTAACCTTTTACGATCTTATCATAAGGTACCTCTTTTTGTGTATTTTCATTTACCCTTAAAAATTTGATCTTGGCATGGTCGCGTTCGTCAAGCATATCCAAATCAAGGTTACTGTTCTGAACACCGGAAAATAATTTAACCGGAATATTTACCAAACCAAATCCAATCGAACCTTTCCATATTGATCTCATAGCTAAACTTTTAAATATTATCTATTAACAGCTGTTTAAAACTTATTGTTTTAGGTTTTATAAGCTGTAAATCGACTGATAAGCAA
Organism: Pedobacter sp. BG31; assembly: GCF_042464845.1. NCBI lineage: Bacteria > Pseudomonadati > Bacteroidota > Sphingobacteriia > Sphingobacteriales > Sphingobacteriaceae > Pedobacter > Pedobacter sp. BG31. Next base: position 29,448 of record NZ_JBHNZK010000009.1, on the reverse strand, counting down.
ACTATTTGGATTCAAAAATGTTATTTAATTATAACCTTATAGAAATACTTGTGAAACCATTATGATTTTTCAAAGTAATAAAGGGAACGAAGAGATCACGATTGTGTAATTACCATTGAAAACATTTATAAAGATGAAAATAGCCTATATTTCTACCTATCCGCCCCGTGAGTGTGGTTTAGCTACCTTCAACCAAAATTTAGTTAATGCTTTAAGTTTAAATCCTACCTACGATGCCCGCAAGAGTTTTGTAGTTGCGATGAATGAGTCGGATGATGTAAACGAACATCAGTACCCAGGCGAAGTAAAATTTGTAATCCGACAACAAAATCAACAAGATTATATTGAAGCAGCTGATTTTATCAATAACAGCGATATAGACACTTGTATTATTGAACACGAATTTGGCATATATGGTGGTAATAGCGGTGTTTTTTTGCTTTCACTAATTAACCGGTTAAAAAAGCCTTTCATCACTATTTTGCATACGGTTTTGAAAGAACCAAATTTTATGCAGCAAACCATTATCAAGGAAATCGCATCTAAAACGGCTAAATTGGTAGTGATGAGCAAAAAAGCCGTAATGTTTTTAACAAGCATTTATCAAATTCCACAGGCATCTATTAAATTAATAGAACATGGTGTTCCTGATTTAGAACCGATCGTTAATAATCAAATCAAACAGAGCGATTTATTTAAGGGTAGAAAAGTACTTTTTACTTTTGGTCTGATTAGCAGGAATAAAGGTTTAGAAACCGTAATCAATGCTTTACCTGATATCGTATCAAAACATCCTGATGTTTTATACCTGATTTTAGGGAATACCCATCCTGGTGTAGTTAAACATAATGGCGAAGAATACCGCGACAGTTTAAAGGCCCTGGCGATAGATTTAGGTGTAGAAAAAAATATCGCTTTCGTGAACAAATTCGTTTCGGAAGAAGAACTGCATCAATATTTAACCGCATGCCATTTATACATTACTCCCTATTTAAATGAAGCCCAGATTACCAGCGGTACCTTGTCATATGCTATCGGCGCGGGTGCGGCAGTAATTTCTACACCTTACTGGCATGCACAGGAATTATTGGCCGATAACAGAGGTAAATTATTTGATTTCAAAGATCATCATAAACTGGCCGTAATTGTTAATGACCTTTTAGGTGACAATGATAAATACCAGGAACTGAAAAAAAATGCATACGAATATGGATTAAATCTGCGTTGGCCAGCCATCGGAAGCATTTATCTTAATGTATTGAATGAGGCCTTATCATCCGAAGTTAAAGCACAAAGAACGATTCCGCCAATTATAGATGTAGAAGGAATGCCGGCTTTAAATTTAAACCATATTGCTTTACTCACAGACGATACCGGAATTATTCAACATGCACGATTTGGTATTCCAAATTTAAAAGAAGGTTATTGCATTGATGACAATGCAAGGGCATTAATTATGTCTTTAATGGCTGTCGAACAGGATAAGAACAAAAGGGCTTTATCTTTTATGCCGATATACCTGAGTTTTATTCAATACATGCAAACTGAAGATGGAAATTTCAGGAATTTCCTGAGTTTTAACAGACAGTTTTTAGATGAGGTTGGCTCTGAAGATTCATTCGGCAGGACCATTTGGGCATTAGGCTATCTGGTTTCCAGCGCACCGAATAATTCCTATCGGGAGTTTGGCCGCGAACTTTTTTCTCATTCTATAAAACACTTTAAAGAACTAAAATATCTGCGTGGAAAGGCAAATACGGTTATTGGTTTATCTTATTACCTGAATGCTCATCCCGGAGATGAATTGATTAGCCAGGAGATTAATATGCTGGCAAGTTCATTGGTGGCATCATATAAAGAAAACAAAGATGGAGACTGGCATTGGTTTGAAGATATTCTGACTTATGATAACGCCATTCTTCCCTTAGCTTTGCTTCATCATTATGAGGTTACGGGTAACAAGGAATCGTACCAGGTCGCTATGGAAAGTATTAAATTCCTGAACAGTTTCTCTTTTGAAAACGGATACCTGAATCCGGTTGGAAATGCCGGATGGATGAAAAAGCATGGTAAAAACCCTATTTATGATCAACAGGCTATAGAAACAATGGCCATGGTTTTATTGTATGCTAAAACTTATGAGATTACTAAAGATGATCAATGCCTGAACCTGATGCACATCAGTTATAAATGGTTTCTAGGCGAAAACAGCCTTCACATCCCACTGTACGATTATGAAACCCATGGCTGTGCGGATGGATTGCAGTTTAACAGTGTGAACAGAAATCAAGGTGCCGAAAGTACATTGGCTTATTTCATCTCGCACTTGGCGATTTTAAAAATTGCCGAAGCAGAATATGAAACTTTGTCTTCACCACTAATGGAGACAGAGAAGATCGGTTAGATTAATGGACTTGCCCGGAGCTATCAAAAGCTGGTTCGAAATGAATCAGCTTTTTTTTAAAGATCAATTCATTTGATAACGTAAAAATATAAAAGCCATCTTTTGCTTGCTAGAGATGGCTTCGTGTGAAAGGATTTGTTACTAAAAATATTAAACCAATAATTTCAGCTTTAACTTAGCTCCATTTTTTCAGGCTAACTCTAGCGCCTGTAATAATAAAGAAGAAGTGTCTAAATGCTTTGCTGTAATTTAATAACGGTATTTAAACTGCTTGAGCCGAAACTTCTGAATCTCGCGCTGAAATTAAATTATACCGGTGTCACAACATAACGATGATCGATGGCAGTATATTAAATCTGATTATTCTCTAATAGCCTATTCAACAGTAACTCCAAATTTACAGTAGCAAATGATGAGCTATAGTCTGATAAACCATAAGGTATAATCAATTCGCCATTGCTGATAATAGAACCACAAGAATATACCACATTTGGGACATAACCTTCCCGCTCGTCATTATTAGGGATAATCAATGGTTCCTTTAAATGGCCTATTTCAATACTGGGATCTTCCAGGTCCAATAAACTCACACCAATGCAATATCTCCGCATCGGCCCAACTCCATGCGTAATCACCAGCCACCCTTTTTCAGTTTCTATGGGCGAACCGCAATTACCGATCTGCACCAGTTCCCAATCATAACGGGGCTGCTTTAAAAGAACCGGGTTTTCCCAAACATTCACCTTATCCGAAAACATCAGGTAATTGTTCCATCCATCTATCCGGCTCATCATCACATATTTTCCTTTGATTTTCCGTGGAAATAAAGCAAGGTTTTTATTCTGTGCACCGTCGCCATAAAGGGGAATCACTTTAAACTCATAAAAATCTTCTGTTTGAACGAGTTTGGGAATAATTAAAGAACCATCAAAAGCAGTGTAGGTGGCATAGTATAATACTTTGCCATCATCTTTAATAAACTTGACAAATCGAGCATCTTCAATCCCCTTGCGTTCAAATTCTGAGATAGGAAAAATTACACGATCAGAAATATCCGTATCCTTTGAAAAGGTGATGGTGTGATAAGTGTCTGATAACCAAAGTATCTTATCGTACTCGATTAAACGTGCCGGATTCTCTTTGTATAAGCTTTTAGAATCTTTGATGATATTGCTTAAACTGGTGTATTCAAATTTATCATCAAGTTTAGACTCAATTTCTTCTAAAACAGCAGGATCAATCTGCGCATAAGCCGCTTTTTTCAGGAATAGTTTTTTGATGTAGATGGCATTCTTTACTACCTCGGCCTCATCAACATAATTTCCAACTGGTAAAACCTGTATGTTGTTATTTTTATCAATTAAGGCACGTCGGAATACAATAGACGAAATGTGCCCCTCGCCTACAGCCCTAAAGCTTATGATTACCCTTTTTTCACCTTCAACTAAATCGGTCTGATCAGGATCATCAACAATACTCGGATTGAAAAAAGCAGCCGATTCTATGGAATATTCGTGTGTAAAATATGCGCCAATCAATAACCGGGTATATTCATCAATATCTTCGAATGAGGTGTCCAGGGCTAAAAACTGCTTTTTTAATTTCTTACAATGACGGGTTAATATTTTAGTGATATTCCGGTGTCTTTTGGAATATTCCTGCAGTATAGGCGATATCAGTGAAAATACTTTTTCATCTGAAAATTCCAGGACCTTTCTGATTACTTCCAGTGCCCTCTCCTCTCCATTAAAAAAAAAACGTGCAATAACTCTCTTTGTATCTGGATTTACCTTAACAGGTTTACGTTCTATATATAGTCTCATTTTTTAAAAGTTATGATGGTAATTTTAATGCATTCGGATCTGTAATCTCCAACCTAAACATAACGAAAATTACTGCTTAATTGTTTATGGTATTGTATATAATTTTTACCTTTAATAATTCATCCATCTATTAAATTGTGCCATAAATGCTATACGAAAAAGCAGAACATGATATCTCCTCAGATGAAACCTTACGTTTGAAAAAGCTGGGTAATTATGAGATATTAAATACCGCGCCAGAAAGTGCTTTTGACCAGATTACAAAGCTGGCTGCCGAAATATTTGATGTGTCATTTGCCGGGATCTGCTTTGAGGGTGATGGTATTTTTTTCGTGAAGTCGGAGGTCGGCGGAGCTGCATTGGAAATTATTCAAGATCAGGGTAAGGCAGGATTTACTTTTTTTACTTCAGCACCCATCGTATCGCCTGATGGTTATCACCTTGGACTGATTTACGTTGCAGATACAAAATCTAAAACGATCGATGAAAAGAAGTTGAAAATGCTGAGGCATTTGGCTGATATGGTAGTGGAAAAACTGGAGTCCAGAATGGCAATAAGGAGAACTTTAAGGGCTTATGATGATCGTTTACATGTACTTGTTCATGATCTTAAAAACCCAATGACCACCATTACGCTACAATCTGAACTGCTGGGGCGAATTTCAGGTATTGATGATAAGGCATCTTTAATTGCGGGTAAGATTAATGCACAATCTAAAAAGATGATTGATAATCTGAACGGCATTTTAAGCGCTGCCCGGAAAGAGGCAACTTCATTTAAGCCCCAAAAGAATAAGATAGATTTAAGACAAATTCTGGAAAAAGTAAAAAAAGAATTTACGCCAGCGCTTGCGCGTAAAAATCAGACAGTTTTAATCGAAATTGAGGAAACTGCTGAGATTTTTGCTGACCCGGATAAAACCGCTATGGTTTTTAGCCAGTTGATTGATAATGCGATCAAGTTTTCGCCAATAGGCAATAAAATTGTGATCACCCATCAAAGTTTTGACAATCACATCACTATTGCGGTAAAAGACCATGGCGTGGGTTTAACCCAGGAGGATTTAGACAGCGTTTTTCTGAAATTTGCGCGTCTGAGTTCGGTAAGTACAAACCGGGAAAATAGTTATGGATTGGGACTGATTACGGCAAATGCGTTTGTGGAGATCCATAAAGGGAAATTGTGGGCAGAAAGCGATGGAAAAGATTTGGGAACTACTTTTTATGTAACGTTACCCGTTAAATAAGTTTGAATGCACTAAATCGTTGATTTTCATTTCCTCAAGTATTATCCTTTCGGGTACAGTATTGGTATGGTATGACCATTTGATTAATCTGATCAAGCCATCAGCAATTTCGATCCCGGTAATATCGCCGTCACTAAAGCAGCAGCATCCGCTGTTAAAATAAACCGGCTTGTATTTGCCAAAAACCGGGGCCTGGTCTCCTTCTTTGATCCGTTTATGAAGTTCGGCATTTAGAAACGCGATGTCGCTGGTATTTTTCTCGTCTTTTGCTTTTTTTAACTTCATGTAAATTCGTTCCAGATGAGTTAATGAGGCAAAAACTGGCTGGTGCGTGTGCCCCGTAATTAAAGCCATATTACGCTTGGTAATCGCCCAATTGTACATCAGTGTGTTGTGAACTGTTTTAAGCTGATTATCGTATGCCGGCGTATTCAGATTAATCTGAAGGTACGACTGTAGCGGTGCCCATATCGTACTTACAAACCATTTGCTAAACCAATTTCCGTCACTCTGCAAGTCGCCCTGATGTCCATGCGTTAAGAAAATATCAAACTTGCCATTCTTTACCGGCATCCTTAATATGGCTCCTTCGTATATACGGATCGCGGCTCCGTAAAGTCTGTTGAGGTTAAATCCAGCCAACGGATCATTATCCCAATATAAATCATGGTTGCCAAATATTTTGGTGAACTGATTTTTAGCAATAAATGCTTTCTCTGCTTCGAATGTTTCTTTATTATGTTTGATTACCGATTCGAGCAAATTCTCCCAAAGCTCCTCACTATCCCCTAAATTTATATAATGAAAGTTCTGTTCATTATAATACTGAAGTGCCTTTAAATAATTTTTTTCAGCTAAAGTGAAATCGTCTGCATCATCTCTGGCACCTTTATGCTGATCTGAAAAAATAATGAATTTATGATCATCAGTAACTTCGAAAATAAGTCCACGTTTTCCCGGGTTATCATTAATGGTCTTGTAAAGTTTATCTAAAGCCTCATGGATGCGTTTAGCGTTGGGATTTGAACTAAACTTATTCGACAGGTGAATAATGCAGGAACTGAGTAAACGTTGTAGAAATTTGCGCATAGATAAATAAGCCTTTGCCAGGATGTTATTTCTCAAAATAACAAAAAATATGATTAATCGTTTTGTTTCGTTAAATCGGTCAGGGGTATTGCTTTCAAAACATGTGCAAAAATTAATTAGCCACGGAAACAAAGAAATCACGGAGGAGATTAAAATTTTTCCGTGTTTTTCGTGCTTCCGTGGCAAACATAATGCTTATGCATGCGCACAAAGAGCTAGAACTAACAAAAAAAGTTAAAAGCGATTTCCCTATTAAATCGGTAATCACTTTTTCGATTTTGTAAATTTTTTACTAATTTTGTTAGTATTGAAAAGATCAGGAAGTGCAGATTTACCCTTACATTATGGCCATGTCCCACTATGGCTGGCACAACGCATGGCCAAACTTGGTTTAGCAATAACAGAAGCCATACTGTTGGAATATGGTAAAGCCGAAGTAATACGCCGGTTAAGTAGTCCGTTCTGGTTCCAGAGTTTAGGTGCGGTAATGGGTATGGATTGGCATTCTTCAGGAATAACGACATCAGTAATTGGGGCTTTAAAAAAATCCATAAATCCTTTATCAAAAGAGTTGGGCATTTACATCTGTGGCGGCAAAGGAAAGTATAGTAGGGAAACACCAAATGAACTTCTGAAAATTGCCGATAAAACCGGATTGAATGGTACAGATTTGGTTCGTGCGAGTAAACTCAGTGCAAAAGTAGATAACACGGCCATCCAGGACGGATTTCAATTGTACCTTCATAGTTTTATTTTGAGCAATGAGGGCGATTGGGCAGTGGTGCAACAAGGCATGAGCAATAGCAGCGCAACAGCGAGAAGATACCACTGGCATTCTAAAAATTTAAAATCCTTTGTAGAAGAACCGCATACGGGAATCTGTGGCATTAATCAAGGTCAGATCCTCAATTTAACAGCTTATGATGCTGATCAAACCAGGCAGAGCATGATGGGCATGACGGCTGAATCGCCTGTTCGTATGCTTAATGAGATACAAAAATTGGTGTTACCTCATCATCACGATGTAAAAGCAAAAGATGTTGATTTGAAACGTTTGGGCAGTATATTGTGGCTGGCACAGGAAAAGCAACCCCGCAATTTTGAAGAATTATTGTTACTGGAGGGCATGGGACCAAGAACCTTACAATCTATGGCTTTAGTAAGTGAGGTAATTTACGGTACGCCTTCTCGGTTTACTGATCCTGCACGTTATTCATTCGCTCATGGAGGCAAAGATGGCCATCCTTTCCCTGTTCCGGTAAATGTTTATGATGAAACAATTAATGTTTTGCAAAAAGCAATTGATAAGTCGAAAATCGGCAATACCGACAAACAACAAGCGATAAAGTCACTACATCAAATTGCCCGAAATGCAGAAAAAGACTTCGTTCCTAATATGGATTTTGAAAAAGTAATTCAACAGGAACGTGAGGAAAGCTGGAAATACGGTGGTCGAACAGTTTTTGGGAAAGAGAAGCCACCCATAGATAAACAGTTGAAATTGTTTTAATTTTTATTCTGCCAGGTCATTTATTATCATACTGTTTTCAGTTTCTTTCTGTAAAGTTCCGAAGGACTCTGGGATTGTAAAATGGATAAGAGTCTCTGAATCGGTTTGTTACTGAGTTGTAAACTCAGTTCTATTCTTCAATCCGTAGAGATTCTACGGATAGTGTATGTGAATGGTAAGCCTCTGTTTATTCTATAAAGTCTATTTCTATCAATCCTCTTTCTGTTGTATAATAATCTATAGCAGAGGAATAAACGTACTCTTCTGCACTCCTAACCGCACCTGATCTTACAGGATTATCATGTAAATAATTTAATCTTTGATCCACCATTTCATTGGTAGAAAGTTCCACCGGATGATTTTCCTGCTGCCAAAATTGATAATCTTTATTTCTTTTATTTTCTTCTCCAGCTTTTTTAAATATCCAAAGCATCCAGCTTCGTCTACTTTCATGATTATTGTTTTTGATTGCTTTAATGATGTTGTTAGATGTAAACTTTTTAAAATCTCTTAACGTATCAGATAGATTACTATCACTTGCTGATAAAATCAAATGAAGATGATTACTCATAATACACCAGGCATGAATTCGTAAACCTTTATTCGTTTTGCAATAAATTAGACTTTCTACAACGATATCAGCATATTCTTTTCTGGTAAATACATCTACCCACTGTACAGTAGCAAATGTTATAAAATATATAGCCTCCTGATCTTTTATTTGATAGCCATTTTCTCCCATATACTAATATAAGTTTTTAGAATTAAGATATTTATAGCGTTTCAAAATAGACCGTAGATTATAGACGATTTATAGAATAGCTAAGTCTCTGAGTCGCCATTTTTGCTGAGTTATAAACTCAGTCTATTCTTAGATCCGTAGAGACGCTGCGCTTAACTCTACGGATAGTATGGTTGATAGTACGGTTCTATCCGTAGAGTTCCGAAGGGCTCTACGGATTTTGGAATGGACAAGAGTCTCTGACTCGGTTTTGTTGCTGAGTTATAAACTCAGTTCTATTCTTGAATCCGTAGATACGCTGCGCTTAACTCTACGGATAGTATGGTAAGGATATGGTTCTATCCGTAGAGTTCCGAAGGGCTCTACGGATTTTGGAATGGGCAAGAGTCTCTGACTCGTTTTTGTTATTGAGTTATAAACTCAGTTCTATTCTTGAATTCGTAGAGACGCTGCGCTTAACTCTACAAATAGTACATGAGTTATAAACTCAGTTCTATTCTTAAATCCTTAGAGGCGCTGCGCTTAACTCTAAGAATAGTACATTTTTGTTACTGAGTTATAAACTCAGTTCCATTAGCAAACCCGTAGAGATGCTGCGCTTAACGCTACGGATAGTATGGTTTGTTGCTGAGTTATAAACTCAGTTCTATTCTTAATCCGTAGAGACGCTGCGCTTAACTCTACGGATAGTACGGGGAAATACGGTGGCCGAACAGTTTTTGGGAAAGAGAAGCCACCCATAGATAAACAGTTGAAATTGTTTTAGTTTTTATTCTGCCAGGTCATTTATTATCATACTGTTTTCAGTTTCTGGCTGTAAGTTCCGAAGGACTCTGATATTGTAAAATGGACAAGAGTCTCTGACTCTGTTTTGTTGCTGAGTTATAAACTCAGTTCTATTCTTAATCCGTAGAGACGCTGCGCTTAACTCTACGGATAGTACGGGAGTTATAAACTCAGTTCTATCCTTAAATCCGTAGAGACGCTGCGCTTAACTCTGCGGATAGTATGGGATTTTAGGAGCTATCTGATTTATTTCAGGGTCTATTTTGCCGGAAAGATGCTGACCACGAAGTAGCTACAAGGCAATTGAAAATAATATTTCTTCCTTGTTAATAAATTCAGCATGACGATCGAATGAGATATCAGTTTCATTGTATAAAACAAAAAAGGTCGTGGTTTACACCACGACCCAAAAAAATATAGAATTTAAACCTGTTTAAGCATATGCTACTGCATCTTTCGATGCCAGCTTAGTTGCTCCCATTAAGTATTCATCTACCTTACGGGCAGCTTCTCTACCTTCTGAAATGGCCCAAACCACTAACGATTGTCCACGGCGGACATCGCCTGCAGCAAAAATCTTTGCAATATTGGTTTGATAGGTATGTTCAGATGCCTTTACATTTCCACGGTTATCTAATTCAATACCCAATTTTTCAAGTAAACCTTCTTTCTGAGGATGTAAAAATCCCATTGCTAAAAGCACCAGCTCGCATGGAAGATCTCTTTCAGTACCTGCTACTTCTTTAAATGTAACCGGACGCCCGTTTGCATCAATTTCCCATTCTACATCAACAACTTTTAATGCTTTAAGATTTCCTTTTTCGTCAGCAATAAAGTTTTTGGTATTAACTGACCAAGCTCTTTGTGCACCTTCCTCGTGAGAAGAAGTATTTTTCAGCAACATTGGATAATTTGGCCAAGGCATATGCTCATTGCGTGCCTGGGGTGGCATTGGCATGATCTCGAATTGCGTAACGGATTTTGCGCCATGGCGGTTTGAAGTACCAATACAATCAGATCCGGTATCGCCACCACCAATTACAATCACATTTTTACCGGTAGCCATAATATCTTCTGCTTCTACAGTCCTGCCAGCCACACGTTTATTCTGCTGTTTTAAGAAATCCATTGCAAAATGAACACCTTTAGCTGAACGGCCATCAATCGGCAGATCACGTGGAATTGTTGAACCACCTGCCAATACAATCGCATTAAAATCACGTAACAAGGTACCTATTTCAATATTCTCGCCTACGTTGGCCTTGCATTTAAAAATGATGCCTTCTTCTTTCATCAAATCAATACGGCGATCTACCACGTTTTTTTGCAGTTTGAAATCGGGAATGCCATATCTTAATAAACCACCCGGTGCATCATCGCGTTCGAAAACGGTAACTTCATGCCCGACTTTATTTAGCTGGGCAGCAGCTGCCAGGCCTGCAGGACCTGAACCAATTACAGCAACTTTTTTACCCGTTCTGATTAACGGTGCTTTAGCTTTGATAAATCCTTTTTCGAAAGCAATTTCGATGATATGCTTCTCAATCTCTTCAATAGAAACCGGTGGTTTGTTAATACCTAACACACATGCCGATTCACATGGTGCCGGGCAAATTCTACCCGTAAATTCCGGAAAATTATTGGTGCTCAATAAAATATTTGCCGCTAATTCCCATTTACCCTGATAAACAGCATCATTAAATTCCGGTATCACGTTACCCAGCGGACAACCTGACTGGCAGAAAGGCACTCCGCAATCCATACAACGGGCAGCCTGATTATTTAATTCTTGTGGCGGTAAATTATTTAAAAATTCACCATAGTGTTTTACACGCGTTGCAACCTCTTCTCTAATGGGTGCAACTCTGTCGTATTCTTGAAATCCTGTTACTTTACCCATGGCCTAGTGTGTTTTTACTTGTTGGTTACGTTTGCTTAAAACTGCCTTGTATTCTTTAGGGAATACTTTTACGAAATGCGCAGACTGGGTTTTCCAATCGCTTAAGATAAACTCAGCTACCTTGCTATCTGTTAAGCGGATATGTGCTTTAAGTAAGGCTAAGATACGTTCTTCATCTTCTGCCTGAAGTGGATCCAAATCAACCATTTCCTTATTGCATTTACGCTCGAAAGTTCCATTGGCATCGAAAATCCACGCCACACCACCACTCATTCCAGCGGCGAAATTGCTTCCGGTATCGCCAAGAATCAGCACCTCACCGCCAGTCATGTATTCACATCCATGATCGCCAACTCCCTCAACAACAGCTGTTGCACCAGAGTTACGTACGGCAAAACGTTCGCCTGCTTTACCACGGGCAAACAACTCACCAGAAGTTGCACCATACAGGGCCACGTTACCAATAATGATATTTTGTTCAGGAACAAAAGTAGCGTTTGAGAAAGGGTAAATAGCCAGTCTCGCACCTGATAAACCTTTACCTACATAATCGTTTGCCTCGCCTTCCAGTGATAAAGTAACCCCACGGGTATTGAAAGCACCAAAGCTTTGTCCGGCAGAACCTACAAATTTAAAGTTGATCGTATCCGGAGGTAAACCAGCACTTAAATGAACTTTTGAAATTTCATTAGACAGCATGGTACCTATTGCACGGTCAGTATTTTTTACATTAAAGCTTGCAAATACAGGTTCGTTATGATGGATGGCAGGTTGGGCTGCAGCAATCAGCTGGTGATCTAAAACCTGATCCAAGCCATGATCCTGAGCTTCTGTATGATATAAAGGCAAACCATTTTCTTCTGCCTTGTATAATATGGCTGATAGATCAAGGTGTTTCAGTTTCCAGTCTTCGGCAGGCAATTCACGTAATTTTAAAATATCAGCCTGGCCAATCATTTCGTTAATGGTCCTAAAGCCAAGTTCGGCCATAATCTCCCGTAATTCCTCGGCAAGGAAATAGAATAGGTTTACTACATGGTCTGCATCACCGGTAAATAATTTTCTAAGTTCCGGATCTTGTGTCGCCACCCCTACCGGACAGGTATTTAAATGGCATTTACGCATCATGATACATCCTGAGGTTACCAATGCGGCTGTTGCAACGCCCCACTCTTCTGCACCCAATAAAGCTGCAATGGCGATATCCCTACCTGTTTTTAGCTGACCGTCTGTTTGTAAAACGATACGGTTGCGCAATTTGTTCTTTACCAGGGTTTGGTGTGCTTCCGCCAGACCTAACTCCCATGGTAAACCCGCATGCTGAATAGAGGTTAACGGCGAAGCACCGGTACCACCATCAAAGCCGGATACAAGAATAACATCGGCATGCGCTTTAGCTACGCCGGCTGCAATAGTACCTACGCCGGCTTTAGATACGAGTTTCACATTGATCCGTGCCGCGCGGTTGGCATTTTTAAGATCATAAATTAACTGTGCCAAATCCTCAATGGAATAAATATCGTGATGTGGAGGAGGCGAAATTAAACCTACGCCTGGCGTAGAGTGACGAACTTTTGCAATCCAATCATCTACTTTGTGTCCAGGTAATTGCCCGCCTTCTCCCGGCTTAGCGCCCTGAGCCATTTTGATCTGTAACTCATCAGCATTGGTCAAATAATAGCTCGTTACACCGAAACGCGCAGAAGCCACCTGTTTAATCGCTGAGCGCATGCTATCGCCATTTGGCAGTTTGGTATAACGCATTTCATCTTCACCACCTTCTCCGGTATTGCTCTTTCCGCCGATACGGTTCATGGCAATGGCCAAAGTAGAATGTGCCTCATGCGAGATTGAGCCGAAAGACATCGCTCCTGTGGCAAATCTTTTTAAGATAGATTCCGTAGCTTCTACCTCGTTTAAAGGAACAGAAGGACGGCTATAATTGAATTCAAACAATCCACGGATGGTGTAAGCCTGTTGTGTTTGCTCATTTACCAGTTTAGAATATTGTTTGAAGATGTTGTAATCGTTTTTACGTGTTGCGTTTTGTAGTAAGTGAATGGTTTGCGGATTAAATAAATGCGCTTCACCTTTGCGGCGGAATTTGTATGTTCCGCCAGCCGGCAATAAGTTTTCTGTCTGCGTTAGCGGGCCAAAACTGCGGTGATGCTTGATTAAAGTTTCTTTCGCAATCTCATCCAAACCTAAACCACCTATACGAGAAACCGCACCCGTGAAATAGGTGTTCACCACCTGTTTGTTTAAACCTAAAATCTCAAAAATCTGCGCACCCTGGTATGATTGAAGGGTCGAGATACCCATCTTAGAGAAAATTTTAAGTAAACCGCTGTTTACCGCGTAAATATAGTTTTTGGTAAGCTGTTCTGCCGACAAACCAGATTCTTGCTGGAAACCATTGATGGTTTCTAAAGCCAGATAAGGGTTTATAGCCGTAACCCCAAAGCCCAGCAAGGTAGCGAAATGATGTACTTCCCAAATATCTCCAGCCTCAATCACAATACCAACCGCACCACGGTATCCTTTACGGATCAAATGATGGTGTACTGCCGAAACCGCCAGTAGAGAAGGCATCGCTGCATGTTCAGAATCGATAGCCCTATCGGTTAATACAATCACCTGGAAACCGTCTTCAACCGCATCAACCGCATAGCGGCACAAACGATCTAAGGCTTTAGCCATAGCGCCTGGTTTGCCATCTGCCCTGAAATAAGTCTGCAAGGTTTTTGCCTGGAAAACGCCGGTATCAATACTCCTTAATTTCTCTAGTTCCTGGTTGGTTAAAATCGGATGTTTAATTGCAACGCAATGTGCCTGTTTTGGTGTTTCTTCCAGCAGGTTGCCCATGCTGCCCATAAAACTGGCCAAACTCATTACCACTTTTTCCCTGATCGGGTCAATTGGTGGATTAGTTACCTGTGCGAATAACTGCTTGAAATAGGATGATAAGTGTTGCGGACGTTTTGACAGGATAGCCAGAGGCGTATCGGTACCCATTGAACCAATCGGTTCCTTGCCTTCAATGGCCATTGGTTTAAGCAAAAGATCTACATCCTCTCTGCTATAGCCAAAAACCTGTTGATATTTGAAGATAGATTCAGTAGATAAGCCGGTAAACATTACGCGGGGCTCAGGCAATTCCTCCAAGCGGATCTGGTATTGGTTAATCCAGTCGCCGTAAGGACTTTTGCCACAAACTTCTTCTTTAATTTCATGATCGCTGATGATCCTGCCCTGCTCCATGTCTACTACAAACATTTTACCGGGAGTTAAGCGGCCTTTTTCGATGATCGTGCTCTGATCGATGGCCAGCGCTCCCGCTTCAGAACCCATAATTACGCGGTCATCAGAAGTAATGGCATAACGCGAAGGACGAAGACCATTACGGTCTAAAGTAGCACCAATTAATTTACCATCAGTAAAAGCGATGGCGGCAGGTCCGTCCCAGGGCTCCATCAAAGTGGCATGGAATTCGTAAAACGCCTTTTTAACAGGATCCATATCCTCATTGCCATCCCAGGCTTCAGGCACCAGCATCATTAGTACATGTGGCAGGCTTCTTCCTGAATGAAGCAACAGTTCAATCACATTATCCAGACAGCCTGAATCTGAGTTTGTTTCGTCGATTACAGGCAGTAACATATCAAGTTCTTCCGGTGTAAAGTAAGCAGAAGCAAAAGACTTTACGCCTGCTCTAAACCAGTTTAAATTTCCTTGTAAAGTATTGATCTCGCCGTTATGCGCAATAAAGCGGAACGGCTGGGCCAGTCTCCATGAAGGAAAAGTATTGGTGGCAAAACGCGAGTGAACCAAACCTAGGGCAGACACCATACGCTTATCGGTAAGATCGGTAAAATAGGTGCGTACCTGTAAGGAAGTGAGCTGACCTTTATATATAATGGTTTGTGCGGAAAGCGAAACGATGTAAAAATCTTTACCGCCATGAACGGTATTTACGATCAGTTTGATCAGGTAATTTTTAAAAATGTAAAGTTTGCGTTCAAAATCTGCACCTGGTGCCACCGCATAAGGGCGGGCAATAAACACCTGTTCAATTTCAGGTTCAACGGAAAGGGCCATGTTGCCTATATCCCTTGTGTCTACATCAACCTTTCTAAAACCTAAAATTTCAAGGCCTAGCTTTTCAGCAGCACGGTAAATCAGCTCTCTGCATTCTTCTCTGGACCTGATATCCTTTGGCATAAATAACATACCAACACCATAATTATTGGTTTCTGGTAGGCTAAAGCCTGCTTTTAAACATTCATCGTAAAAAAATTCGTGAGGAATCTGAATCATGATACCTGCTCCATCGCCTGTATTTGGTTCTGCTCCACATGCCCCTCTATGATCTAGATTCTCTAAAATAGTAAGTGCATCAGAGATGATTTGATGCGATTTCCGCCCTTTCACATGTGCAACGAACCCAATACCGCAGGCATCGTGTTCAAATTGCGCATCGTACAATCCACTGTTTGGTTCCATTCTTTGCTCGTTAGTTGTTAGTGTATAGGAAACACTAAGATAGGAAAAAGAAATCTTAAATTACAGAGTTGACACGATTTTTGGAAAAATTTTAGTTCCTAGGTAATTTAATGCGTTTAAATTTGAAAAATAATAATTATTGCCTAATACATTTAGTAAATTGATAATGGTAATATTGTACAATAAATGCTAATTTCAGTCCAATATTAAAACTAAACCGTTTTAATAAGTGTTTCAAATATGAATATTTTATTTAAATATAAAATAAACTACCGAAAGTGGGTCTGTTGTGATCAATTTAAAATGCCGGTTTCGATTTTATTAATTTATTAATCAGCTATATAGCTTAAAACTAAAAAAAAATACAGAAATGCATTTTGCAAAACAACTTCTTTTTCTACCTTTGTGGCCGGGCAAGTCTTTTACGACCAGCTCCCTTTGAACTCCCCCAGGGTGGGAACGCAGCAAGGGTAGAAGGTTGTAGCGGTGCGATAGAAGGTGCTTGCCCTTTTTTTACCCCCTTATTCCCCTGAAGGGGGGATATTAAATTCTTCAGGGCTTCTTGCAGCAGAACCTAATAATCATTTTAAGAATTTATAAACATGAAATTTTTTATTGACACAGCAAATCTTGATCAAATCAAAGAAGCTCAAGATCTTGGCATTTTAGATGGCGTAACCACCAACCCTAGCTTAATGGCTAAAGAAGGTATTACCGGCGATGAAAATGTAATTAACCATTATAAAGCAATCTGCGATATTGTTGACGATAATGTAAGCGCAGAAGTAATTTCGACCACTTTTGACGAAATTATCAAAGAAGGCGAAGCACTGGCCGCATTAAACCCGAAAATCGTAGTTAAAGTTCCGATGATTAAAGATGGTTTGAAAGCCATTAAATATTTTTCTTCAAAAGGAATTAAAACCAATTGTACTTTGATTTTTTCTGCCGGACAGGCTTTATTGGCAGCAAAAGCAGGTGCAACATACGTTTCTCCATTCTTGGGCCGTTTAGACGATATTTCTAACGATGGACTGGTTCTAATTGAAGATATCAGAACAATTTTTGATAACTACGGATATGAAACACAAATTTTAGCGGCATCCATCCGCGGACCATTGCATATTGTAAACTGTGCTAAATTAGGCGCCGACGTAATTACGGCACCATTGGCTGCTATTGTTGGTTTATTAAAACACCCGCTAACAGATAGCGGTTTAGCAACATTTTTAGCCGACCACGCTAAAGCAGCCGGTAAATAAGTTTGGAGTATTGAGCTTGGAATGTTGAGTTCCAGGCACACAAGAAAGTCCTGAATTAAGTAATAATTTAGGACTTTTTTGTTTAACAAAATTTAATGAATAAGAGTTCCTTAGGGTTTGCTACCTGAGCACTTTGCTTATTCCAAACTCCAAACCCCGAACGCCAAACTAAGCTAATATTTTATTTTCAATAATTTAGCATTTTCCCTCTCCCATTTTCCCTGATTTTTTGGAGAGCATAACCAGTGCCAATCGGTTGCTCCAGTCCTGCTTTCCATTATATTCCGGTGAATTTTCCGAAGATAAATTGATCGGACACCGGAATGCCATTTCAATCAGGTCTAGCTGGCAGTGTCAGCTTAAGAAAGTTCAAAGTGCAAGCGCGTGGAACGATTTCGAAAGTTTGGCAAGGCTGGTTCCATCATCTATTTTCCCTCTTACATTTTCATCTTTCTACTATTAAGAAGTTAAGATTTTTAGGGCCTTATTAGTGTTTATTATTGCAAATTGCAGGTTCCATCATCCATTTTCCCTCTTCCATTTTCCCTGATCTTTTGGAGAGCAGAACCACCAGTGCCAATCGGTTGCTCCAGTCCTGCTTTCCATTATATTCCGGTGAATTTTCCGGAAAGATAAATTGATCAGACACCGGAATGCCATTTCAATCAGGTCTAGCTTTCATGGGCAGCTAACGAAATCTCAAAGGGCAAGCGCGTGGAACGATTTCGTAAGTTGATTAAAGCTTTCTTAGGTTTCTCGCTTGCGAAGTTGCCAACCGATCCTTCCCTTTTTAAATTTCACATGTCATTGCATTATTCTGCGTTAATTATCGAAACAGCATTCTTTTTGGCTGTCAATCCTGAAGGATAATTTATACTGTAAAAATCAATATGATTGACGGATGTACAAACAAAGTTTGAATGGTCTCGAGTTATCGTCCTTTCGAGCGGAGTGCAACGCAGTCGAGAAATCCTTTAAACTATATTTCAATAATTCAATTCAAAGATCTCTCCATTCCGCTGGGCTACAGTCGGGATGACGAAAATTTTATTGGCATCTGTAAATGCCAGCTTAATCAGAGGGTTATCCAAAAGATATAGTGTACAGCGTGTTAAAACGCCCAAATCATTAAAATAGATAAAGTAAGAAGGATAACGGGCAAATTGCAGGATAGATCTCCTGTATTACCTTTTCCATATTAGTTTGGTATGGGCAATTTACTTATTCCAAACTCCTAACCCCGAACTCCAAACTAAACTAAAGATTCTCTTTTCAATACCTCCTTAACCTTCTCGTAACTGATCTGTTCATCCGGTTCAATCAATATGCCCTTCACTCCTGCCCCATTTGCGGCTTCTACGTCTCTGGGTTTATCGCCGATCATAACAGACTGCGCCGGATCAATATCATACATGTCAATGGCATCCAGAATCATTCCTGATGCAGGTTTTCTACATTTACACTCCCCACCAACAGTTGGATGATGCGGACAGTAATAAAAGCCGGCAATATCAGCCCCCTTAGCCAAAAAAGCATTGCGGAGCATCTGGTGCATAATAGCCAGCTCTTGTTCAGTATAGCGCTTCAATGCAATGCCGCCCTGGTTAGTAATGACAATCAGCAAATACCCCTCATCAAAAAGTTTCTTTAGTACAGGAATTTGGTAATCCAGGATTTTAAAGTCTTCAACGCGACAAATGTAATCGTATATTTCGTGGTTAAGTACACCATCACGGTCTAGAAAGATAGCTTTGTTCATTGTTGATATTATGGGTTTTGGGGTATTAGTATCAAGATTTAAGTATTAAGTAGCGAGATTCTACCTGTTTATAATTTCGGCAAAATAACTGAAAATTAAGCATAAAAGAAAGCCCAACCTCATTAAAGGCGGGGCATAATCATAAAATTGATCTGGTTTGCTTATTTCAAATTCAATCCTGCCTTGTGGCCTTTTATGGCAAAAAACAGAATGTATAAGTAACAGGGCAATACCGTTAACAGGTAGGCCAGTTGAAAGTTGATATGCAGCTTTTCATTTAAGAAAGCATATAGTAGCGGCATTATGGCACCCCCTGCAATACCCATAATCATAATGGCTGAACCTATTTTGGTAAATCTGCCCAGATGACTAATACCAAGCGGGAAAATTGCAGGCCACATCAATGAATTGGCTAAGCCCAGTAAAGCCACGAAAATTACCGCGAACCAGCTGGAAATTACAAAAGATAAAATGGTGAATAAGATCCCTAAAATCGCACAGATTCTTAAGGCCTTTTGCTGCGAGATGTATTTTGGAATGGTTACAATGCCAACAATGTAACCAATTAACATACTAAAAAGGGTAATGGAAGTTAGTTTTCCGCTAATCTCGGCTTTAATGCCCAATTCACGGCCATAAATTCCGATAATATCACCAGCCATAACCTCCGCTCCCACATATACAAAAATACAAAGTGCTCCCAAAAATAAATGTGGAAACCGGAAAATACTTTTGTGTTTGAGTACCGCTCCTTTGCTTTCGTCTACCACATCCTCTTCAACCTCAACCTCCGGCAAATTGGTAAATTTAATCAGCAATGCAAAAAGGCAGAAAACAATGGCTAAAACAACGTAAGGCATATTCACGCGACCTAAAACATCATTTAATAACTGTTGGTGCACTGCACCGGTAGCCGATTTAATTTGTTTTTCTACTTCAGAAGCATTTTTTAAAAACAAGGTACCCATAACCAATGGCACAATCATTCCGGCAAATTTATTGCAGATCCCGGCAATGCTGATGCGTTTGGCTGCACTCTCAATAGGTCCTATAATGGTTAAGTACGGATTTGATGCGGTTTGTAACAAAGCCAGTGCCGCCCCTTGCACAAAAATACCGGTTAAAAATAAACCAAAAGTTCTGGTTTGAGCCGCCGGAATAAATATCAATGAGCCTAAACCCAAAATAATCAAACCTAAAACAATCCCGTTTTTAAAGCCCACTTGTTTCAAGATCCACGACGATGGTAGTGCCAAAAAGAAATAGGCCATGTACGAGGCGAAGGTTACAAAAAATGCCTGTAGGTTTGACAGGCCAAAAGATAACTTAAAAAACGGAATCAGGGTTCCATTTGCCCAGGTTACAAAGCCGAAAATAAAGAATAAAGCACAAATAATAATGAGCGGTTTCGGCCCCTGTGCCAGGGCTGATGTTGTTTTTTGCTGCATGAGTTTGGTTTGGTTTATTTGTTCAGGCCAAACTAAAAAATAATTTTTAATAAATAGGTATCACCGCTTTCGCAATTTTATTTTTAACATATCTTTAAACCCATTTCGCTATGGATGATCTACATTTAAGCATAGAAAACTTACAAAATCTTTTTAAAAAAGGACCGCCAGATAATTAATTTACCTATAAATCAATACACTACCGCATTTATCGATTTTTTATTTGCAGGAAACAGTCTATACGCCTATATTTGCACCACTTTAAAGGAAACGGTTAACGTTGATGTAAAGTAGATTCCGTAGCTCAGCTGGTAGAGCATTACACTTTTAATGTAGTGGTCCTGGGTTCGAATCCCAGCGGGATCACACCAAAGACTATCAAAACGTATAAAACCCTGCAATCGCACGATTAGCAGGGTTTTTGCTTTTAGGGAATTGCCAAAAATCGCATGAATTCACAAAACTTTGGTGAGTGATTCGGTGAGTAAGGCAAAACGGTTAAATTGACTCACCGAATTGTACATAATCATTTATTGTACAGGTTGTTACGAACTGAACATCTTGTGTAGATTTAGTTGCAAAGCTATTTTTGTTTCATCTTTAGTCGTTAGATGATGAAGACCAATTTTAGCCTGCTTTTCTATCTGAAAAAGCAAAAGAACTATGTAAGTGGAAATGTGCCGATCTACATGAGGATTACCGTAGAAGGAAACCGTGCAGAGATGGCCACAAACCGGGATTGTGACCCCAAACGATGGAACGCCAAGGGCAACCGGGCCATCGGCTCCAAAGAAGAGATCAAGGTGTTGAACACCCATCTTGACCATTTGCAGAATGCCATTTATTATGCCCATCAACGTGTTTTCGATATGGGCTTGCCAATTACTGCCGATGCCATCAAATCAAGTTATCTAGGTACGCTCACCAATTCCCATACCCTATTGGAAGCTGTTGCAGACCATAATTTAAAGATGGAACAGCTTGTGGGTAAAGGTTATGTGCGTGGCACATTGAACCGTTATAAAGTTTTGGAAAGGCACCTTAAGGTTTTTATCCCTTTGAAATATGGTGTAGCCGATATGGACATTAGAACTATCGACCAGGCATTTCTGAATGGATTTGACCATTACCTAAGGTCTGACAAGAACTGCGCAAACAATTATGTGGTAAAAAACATTAAGAACCTCGGGAAAATCCTTCGCATATGTATGGAGAATGAATGGATAGATAAATCGCCATTTACAGCTTATAAAGGCAAAACAAAGAATGTTGATCGCTTTTATCTGAACAAGGAGGAATTGGCTCATATCGCGGGAAAAGAGTTTTTATCGGAGAGATTGAAGCAGGTAAGAGACGTTTTTATTTTCTGCTGTTTTACTGGTTTGGCTTATGTCGATGTCTTCAAACTGAAACAGGAGAATATCAGAAAGGGAATTGATGGCGACCGATGGATCTTTACCAATAGGCAGAAAACCAAAACAAGGTCATCGGTTCCGCTACTTTCAACAGCTGTTGAGATTGTTGATAGATATTCCACCAACAAAGTTTGCCTCAATAAAGGCCTGCTTCTACCGGTTCCCAGCGACCAAAAGATGAACGAATACCTGAAAGAGATTGCCGACTTGTGCGGAATAGAAAAGAAGCTGACTTCGCATATTGCCCGCCATACTTTTGCTACGACTGTTACACTTTTGAATGGTGTGCCAATTGAAAGCGTTTCAAAAATGCTCGGGCATACGAACATCAGGACTACCCAGCATTACGCGAAGATTTTGGATATCAAAGTAAGCGAAGACATGGCGGTGCTAAAGAAAAAGTTAGCTATGATATAAATCAATAAATTTAATAATAACAGTCAACTGACAAATATTTAAAAATATTAGGCATTAATTCCTGTTTTGGTTAGCTTTGTAGGATGTTAAAGGAATTGAACAAAAGAGTAATCGTTGTGCACTGGAAAAGATTTGCCAGTACAGATATCGATGTGTTTTCAAGTCTGAAAGGATTTTGCGACAGCTACCCAACCTATAACTATCATACATTGAACAACTATCTTTCGAAAAAGAAGATTCCGTTCGAAAACGATGAAATCAAGATTGAAAGACAGCCACTGATACAAAAGATCAGAAGACCAGACCTTCCAAAGGTACTGTTCTGGGATTTCGATTTCGAAAAACTGGACTGGAACAGGAGTTACAAAACCGTTATCGAACGGGTGTTTGATAAAGGTAGTTCTAAGGATTGGAAGGAAATGATCAGATTTTATGGGCGAGAAAATGTAGTGAAAGCCCTTAAAGAAGACATCACGTACCTTTCTGATATGACCATGGAGGCCGTTTGTAAATATTTTCAGTTGAGCAAAGAAAAACTCAGATGTTACACAAAGAAACAGTTACACCAGGGACACTGGATTTAATCCAGACACTGATGCAAGACCATCAGCTCAACTCCTTTTACCTTGTTGGAGGAACCGCACTATCTTTAAGGATTGGACACAGGGAGTCCATAGATATCGACCTTTTCAGCTCATCGGACTTTGATGGTGATGGACTCGCTGTACACTTAAGGAACAGCTATGGCGCAGACGTAAAACGCCACAAGAGCAATTATGTAAGTGGTAGCATTGGCGAAGTTGATTTTGATTTTATCTCGCACAAGTATCCATCTATCAGACCAATAGAAACAATCGAAGGCATAAGGATGATGTCCAATCAGGATATATCGGCCATGAAAATCAATGCAATTGTGAATAGCGGACAAAGGATCAAGGATTTTATCGATATGCATTACCTGTTAATGGAAATGCCTTTGAATGAAATATTGGATTACTACTGCCAGAAATACCCAAATGTCGATCCCAACACCGCTAAGTCATCCCTAATGTATCATAACGATATCGACTTTAATGTTCCCGTAAAACTCATGGACGGAAAGCTTAAATGGCAGGACGTGCAGAAAAGCATTTTAAAGGCAGTACGTGACTACACCAGTCTACTAGAAAGCAGCGAATTGTACCGTAAGCTTCAGGAAGCAAAAAATAACCAGAAAAATGACCGTGGCAGAGGGATGGGTCGCTAGATTTTAACAATAAATAGGTTATCACAATTCGTGATAACCTATCTTAAGGTACCAAATTGGCACCTTATAATTTGGATAATCTAACTGGCTTGTAAAGTTTATTTTACACTCTCAAGGTAAGACAGGTTAAGTAATTACTGACTTTGAATAATTGTAGGAACTTTCTTATAATTCTTCATTTGGCTTTCGGTGCCAACAATGTTTACACCTTCGTCAACATAAATTATATTCATTTTAAGGTTTTGGTTTTTTGTAATATCAATTACTTTAATACCATTTCCATTAACTGTTATTTGAACTAATTCGGGGTTATTCGATAATTCAAGAGTCTTTAATTTATTGTTGTCTAATACCAAGTACTTAAGTCTATAAAATTGACTTAGGTCGATTTTATTAAGTTTGTTGTCCATCATATTCAATGATTCTAAATTTGGACAATTTTTTATACTTACTTGTGTTAGTTCATTTAGGCCACAACTAATTTGCTTTAGAGCTGGCATATTTGAAATTTCAAATACTTTTAAAGCATTTTTAGCACAATAGATGTCTGTCAAGAACTTTAAACTATCAAGTGTCAATCTACTAATTTTATTATTTGTTATTAATAGTCGTTCTAAGTTCTTGAAATATTTTACGTCATTAACATTTACAAGATTTTGTCCCATTAGGTCAAGCGTTTTTATTTGAGTAGCCTCATTTGCCTCAATCCTTTCGTTACTGTTTAAGTCAATTTCTGGATATTTGCTTAATACTATTCTTTCGAAATTTGGATTCTCAAATTTAATCTCGTCCTTATATCCTAAAATTTTAAACGTAAAAAGTATTATCAAAATTTCTATTCTCATTTTTTCTGTTTACGGTTATGGTCGGAATAATTAACTTCATTAATTCACAAATAAAAGGCATGCTACTTTGTTTCCCGTTAGTGTGAAAGCAAGGGTATTTTAATTCGGCGAAACATAAATATAATCCACTATAAACTTAACAACCGATTCACTCGCTTCCATTTAGGATCGAAGTCAATTTCGTGATTGAAAGATACCAATCTGTTTTCTGCCAGACTAACCTTTCTTAAAAATTGCGCAATATGTTCATTCTCTTCCGAATAACATTGAATTTCCATTCCTATATCTGATACGAACCTAGAAACCAAGTGGCAAATGCAAATCCTCTTCAATTCATCTGAAAAGAAATCCTCAATTGTGCCCATATCCAAGTCGGGATTATTCTTGGCAACTTTATCAGTGAGATCAATACTTATTTCGATATGGTAAGGGCAAAATTCTTTGAACTCGTACTTTCTATATGATTTATCAACCCAGCCGGTGCCTAGCTTGCCATTTTGCATGGTTAGCTTTAAGAGGGTAAAAGAATGTTTCGGATATATCTGATCCGAATATTTTACCATCTCCCAGTCAACTACAGGAGGTTTGTTTCCAAAAAACTTGTAAAAAAAGTTCACTTTTTTAGGGGGTTATTGTAGTTACGGGGTCTTTTGCTTTTCTTCGTTGATCCTCCTGTAAACGAGTTTAACTATCCAATCAAGTTCGCTCTGCTCACACCAATATTCACTAATATGTCCAAAAGTCTGGTATGTTGAGACGTTAAAGCCTTCCTCAATGTCATTGTAAAAAACTACCGCATTACCGAAGATTGCGACCACCCAAAATCCTCCGCCCTCGTTTCCATATTCTTTTTCCTGCCATTTATGGGGTGCGATTTTAATCAGGTTCCAAAAGTTCAATGGCTCACCTTCGAGTTTTGATTCTCCCCTTGAGATCCATTCTTCTAATTCGGTTAATGAAATCGGTGTCCACATGCTAGAAGTCGTAAACTGTTACTTCAATATTTTTTTCAGCCAAGGCTGATTTGATCAATGGTTCGATTTTATCCCACGTACCGCCAGCCAGACCACATCCAATCCTAGGCATATGCACCGTTGCACCATTTTCAGATGCAAACTGGGCAACTTTTTCTAGACCCTTGGATATCGCCTCGTACCGAATTGGTGCGTTTCCCATTTCGTCTTTGTTTATTTTATGTTGGCCAATCAGGTTCGCAATCCAAAGGTCGTCTTCAACTTTCACGAACTGAACTTCGCCAAGGGAGAAACCAGTCTTTGATTTGAACCACTCACGATATCTCTTTTCTGGTTCTTTCCAGCGTTTTGAGATTGCCATTACAAAACCTTTTCCCCACCCGCCAATATCATTGCAGATATGTACAATTATCTTGTTACCAGCAGCTGCAGGATTGGTGGCATCACCTTTTAAATAATTTATCTCCATTATTTTGATTGTTCAATTCCATCATAGTCTTCATTAAAAAAATCGCTCAAACTCACGCCAAAACAATTTAAGATGTTGATCAATGTGCCAATTGTGATATTGGTATTGCCTGCCTCATATTTACCGTACTGCGAACGGTTCAGATTGTTCTCATAGGAAAACTTATCTGGACTGGTATAACCTTTAGATTTGCGGAGAGCTTTTAGTCTTAAGCCTATTTTCCTTAATTCCTTTTCGCTTGTTAGGAGATTGCCTTTTGCCATGAAATAAAGTAAAACAAATACTCCATTTTAACACACTCCATAAAAAGAGTATTTTTATTTGGAGTATTGCAAATAACTGATTACCTTAGGGGATTGGATAATCGGAATATATAAGATTAAACAACGACAAAATATTAATGGTCTTGCGGTTGCATTTCTGAAGCCGTGGCGCAAGACAGCAGAACACCCAGCCTATTTGTTAATATGCTATATTTGCGTATTCCTAAAATAGGTGCGGGACTGCTGTACACTCGTGTTACGTAAGGCTTCAGAAACTTTTATGCAACCACGAGATGCAGTTCCCGCACCTATTTCTGCATCTCCAAGACTCATTTAAATGCTATTAACTAAATGAGATCAATATGGAACCATCAAAATTATCACCAGAAGCCGAACACGCTATCCATTTCAGGGAGTTTATCCATCGGCTCGCCCAGAAGTTCGAACCGCTACAGATCTTCAACTTTTCACAGAACAGTTACACCCATAATTCCCAAGGCTGCTTTAACGACAATCAGGGCTATTTAAAATGTGACCATTGCCTATTGGTAGTTACCGAAACTGCAACCCGAATAGATTACGAAATGCAGGATTTTGCCAACACCTATTATCAGCATGGAACGATTACTGTGATCTCCCATGGTAGACAATCGGTTATTGACGCAGTACAGCAAAATAGCCGCTTTTTTATCGGGGTGCTTACCTATGGAAAACTGCTCTATTGTAAGGATGGACTATTAGACAGTGATCCAATTGCTGCGTTTATACCCACAAAGGGCGCAATCAAGGCGCTTAAACATTATGAACATCGTATACCACTGGCTGACGGATTTCTGATGTGCGCAACTGAGTGTCTGGAAAAGGAACAGTTCGGAATATGTGCCTTTATGCTCCATCAGGCCGTAGAACAGACTTGTATCTGTCTGTTGAGGGTTCATATCGCCTACCGTTCGGAGTTCCATAACCTTTACCGCCTGCTCCGTTTGTGTACTTGCTTTTCTGAAAAGCCATTTCAACTTTTCCTGTCCACTACCGAAGATGAGCGCTTATTTGATGTGATGGCAAAAAGCTATTCTGGTTCACGTTATAAAGATGATTTTACGGTTCCCAGGCAAGATGCGGAGCGTCTTTATCAACGGGTCGCATCTTTTCTTTTGTTGGCAAAGGAGATGTGCAACGAAAAAATAGAACTGCTGGCCAAATCGGCATCAGATTATGCAGCCCTAAAAAGTGCTGATCATGTACAGATAGAAAAAATATTACAAACCAATATTTAAGGCTATGAAGAAGCAGATAAAAAATACATCAGATAACAGGATCGTTTATCTTAACAATGATGAAATAACAGATCCGATAAAAGTGATAAACGATTTTTTCAGTTACTCATGGTTGCCCAATCATTTGAAGATGCTGAAACGCTGGCGAAACGATGCAGCGCTTGAATCCGAAAAATCAAAAAAATGTAGCCCAGACTACATTGTTTATAATTACGAACTGACCATAAAACTGATAGAGGCCGCCTGGCTATTAAAGCGCCACAAGCTTGGCAGACTTGACTTCGATGACAAACAGGAAAGTGATATCGCAAAATGGTACATCAAAACGGAAAGGAAGAAGCTACGGGATTATCCTGAAAGTCTGAGCATCCGGGAGATCGTAAAGCCTTCATCTGTACTAAAGAAAATGTTCAGGATCCATAAACTGGATGGGTACAGAAAAATCCTGAACACATGGCTTCACAATGCGCTGAGCACTTCCTACATAGAAGAAAGCCTTTCAAAATCTGAAGTAATCACAGTTTACGAACAATTGGTCAAACTGTTCGAGGCTACTTGGCTGATTAGTCACCGCATTGAGACAAAGGCTTAAATTAATTTTAACAGCCTCCAGCCTAAAAAAATAGCTCGGTGTTTAAGGTATTGAATAACATATCATACTTTATAGCTGTTAAGTTTGCTCAACTGTAACATCTGATAATAGATATAAACGAGTATATTCGTTTATAGATATATAGGGAAATAGGATTTACAAGTACAGAAATTTTATGCCATCCAAAATGCATACCTGACTATACGTATACTCATTCATATAAATGATATAAAAATAATTAAATGGGAACTTGGGGAACTTCAATAAAAGACAACGACGCATTTGCTGACATATATAGTGAATTTTTTGACCAATATAATAAAGGTGCAGAGCCACATGCTATTTCAGAAAAAATAATCAATGACAATTGGGAAATACTGGAAATCGAAGAAGAGAAAAACAGCCTTTGGTTTGCCCTTGGCCTTGCGCTTTGGGAAACTAATTCTCTCAATCCCCAGATATTAAATAAAATTGAAAAAATAATTGAAAGTGGCGAAGAGTTGAAAATCTGGCTTGACCTTGGCGCAAGCGCAGGAGACATTAAGAAACGCAGAATTTCATTAGAAAAATTTATAGACAAATTAAGAACAAACAGGCCTAAGCCAAAGCCTCGTAAAAAAGCTAAGTTAAAAACCCCGGTGTTTTCTACTGGTGACTGCATTAGCTTCAAACTGGACAATGGAAATTTCGGAGCTGCAATAGTCTTGGCTTCGGATCAAAATCCTGAAACAGCTTACAATTTAGTTGCTACAACGAGAGTGAATAGTTCAACAAAGCCAACTTTGGATGACATTAGAAATTCTGAAGTATTAGTTCTCAATTTTGCCAGCTGGGAAGATAAAGTTGAGGTGACTTGGTACATGCCAGACTTGTATTTCAAAAATTATTCAATGCTATATGAAGTAATTGGACAAATCGATATTGATTTTGAATATGATGTGAAAAACTGGAGTGGAAAGGGATACCACTTCAAGCCAACATTTACATCTGGATGGAACATGAATGAAATGATGGACAAACAGTTGAAATCTGAAAAAACAAAACCACAACCATTAAAATCCTTATACGTCAAAAAACTAATTAAAAAGGACAAATTCTGGACATTGTGGTAAGGGGTTTTGACAAAAGTGGCGGCAGTAATTGAATGCAGTACTAGCAGTCACAGCGATTACATTAAAGCGTAGGATTAAATAGAATTATCCTGACTAACATAACAAACCGCCAAACCTTTTCCGTAGACACCAGAGCAAAAACAGGGGGGCTGTGTGGGCTGGCCGTTTTTGCAGGCCGCAAATGCGCGCGGGAAAAATCTGAGACTACCGCCCAAGGCCTTGGTTTTGTTGCATCTGCTGTAATAGCCACTACTTAATCTGACAGTTGGTTAGTTTTTGCTAATTGTCAGATTGAATTTCTGAATATGTTTTTTGCTCTTCTGAGATCGTTAATTTATCTATTACTTTCTCTTGTTTATAGCTCT
>NZ_JBHNZK010000088.1:0-224 GCF_042464845.1 Pedobacter sp. BG31 | reverse complement strand
GATGTTTCCATCTGACACAGTGGACAAGTCCATTTTGAAAATCATGCTCGTTTAAACAAACAGTCAGCTGGTAACAGACTGCATAGTTCTTCAAAAGATGTGGTGTCGGATGTTTCCATCTGACACAGTGGACAAGTCCATTTTGAAAATCATGCTCGTTTAAACAAACAGTCAGCTGGTAACAGACTGCATAGTTCTTCAAAAGATGTGGTGTCGGATGTTTC
>NZ_JBHNZK010000087.1:0-243 GCF_042464845.1 Pedobacter sp. BG31 | reverse complement strand
TCGCGAAGTTCATCGGTCTGCATACCATCAATACCCCCGGCACCCTTATTGGCAGTAACCTGCCTAAAGGCTCTTTGTACATTTCGGATGTCTAATATTTCTTCAAGCATAATACTAAAAAAAAAAACTCCTTCCCAGGCATTGTGCACATTGGTTGCACGGCTCGGCTCAGCTCCTCTTATATTTTACTCTCGGATTCCGTCCTACCCTCATATAAGCAGTTCTCTAATGTGGTTCCGCTGT
>NZ_JBHNZK010000086.1:0-243 GCF_042464845.1 Pedobacter sp. BG31 | reverse complement strand
CAGCGGAACCACATTAGAGAACTGCTTATATGAGGGTAGGACGGAATCCGAGAGTAAAATATAAGAGGAGCTGAGCCGAGCCGTGCAACCAATGTGCACAATGCCTGGGAAGGAGTTTTTTTTTTTTAGTATTATGCTTGAAGAAATATTAGACATCCGAAATGTACAAAGAGCCTTTAGGCAGGTTACTGCCAATAAGGGTGCCGGGGGTATTGATGGTATGCAGACCGATGAACTTCGCGA
>NZ_JBHNZK010000085.1:0-245 GCF_042464845.1 Pedobacter sp. BG31 | reverse complement strand
ACTCTCGGATTCCGTCCTACCCTCATATAAGCAGTTCTCTAATGTGGTTCCGCTGTAAACGCCCTGCCATAAACTTCCTGTTTCCTTTGCCATCCTAACATTTGGTCCTTCCTGCATCAAAAAAAAATGCAGTACTATGACCGCTGCTGACTTCTGATTGAGCCATTTAGCATCTCTGCTAAATGTTTCTTCTCCTGTAATCGCGCTTACTCTTGACAGAACACATTCAGATCTCCCGGGGTAAG
>NZ_JBHNZK010000084.1:0-246 GCF_042464845.1 Pedobacter sp. BG31 | reverse complement strand
ACTCTCGGATTCCGTCCTACCCTCATATAAGCAGTTCTCTAATGTGGTTCCGCTGTAAACGCCCTGCCATAAACTTCCTGTTTCCTTTGCCATCCTAACATTTGGTCCTTCCTGCATCAAAAAAAAAATGCAGTACTATGACCGCTGCTGACTTCTGATTGAGCCATTTAGCATCTCTGCTAAATGTTTCTTCTCCTGTAATCGCGCTTACTCTTGACAGAACACATTCAGATCTCCCGGGGTAAG
>NZ_JBHNZK010000083.1:0-253 GCF_042464845.1 Pedobacter sp. BG31 | reverse complement strand
CTAACTATTACTATTGGAAAACGACGCACCAAACGAAGTTATTCTAACAAACCGCCGTATACCGAACGGTACGTACGGTGGTGTGAGGAGACAGCAGGGAAACTAATTCCCTGCTTCTTACTCGATGTGCGCCGGGCATGGCAATCGACTATAGGGTTAGAGTCCCGAACACGCTTAGCAGTAGGAAGTGTTAGCTAAAGACAAGGGTGTCGTGGGTGACTGCGAATCTGAAGGAAGTCGGCGGCAAATATGG
>NZ_JBHNZK010000082.1:0-254 GCF_042464845.1 Pedobacter sp. BG31 | reverse complement strand
CAAATGCTGAGCAAGCTCAAGGATACCTAATTTGTTCTTAATGATCTTTGATTGTGTAGTCATAATACTAATCTCTGTTACGTTGTTTAATTTATCGTAACTGTCAGATTAAGTTTTGACTAATTCAAGTAGGAAGATAGGGATTAGTTCCCTATCTGTCCTCTCACACCACTGTACGTACCGTTCGGTATACAGCGGTTTGTTGAAACAGTATCTCTTGACAACCGATGATATTCACCTATTGCCAGGCATTG
>NZ_JBHNZK010000081.1:0-255 GCF_042464845.1 Pedobacter sp. BG31 | reverse complement strand
TTTTAACCGAATTATTAAAACCTAGTTTAAAAGATTTCTCCACTGCGGTCGAAATGACGATACTTCAGGTCATTCAAATTTCTTGTTAAATCTGTCACTCATATTGATTTTTATACCATAAATTATTTTTCAGGAGGACTTTGCAATGAAAGATCCTTTGCTATGCTACCATTGACAGAATCACAGAAAAAATCGTCATCTCGACTGTAGCATAGCGAAATGGAGAGATCTTTTTAACCGAATTATTAAAACCTA
>NZ_JBHNZK010000080.1:0-255 GCF_042464845.1 Pedobacter sp. BG31 | reverse complement strand
ATACTGTACCAACCGGACACTTGAAAACTTCAACCTTGAAGTCCTAAAAAAGATCGGGGTCCTTGACTCTGGTGAACTTACCCTTGATTATGACAATACGATCATTTTCAATGAGAAACAGGACAGCCAAATGACCTACAAAAGGGATTATGGCTATCAGCCGGGTGTCTGCACGATCAATGAGCAGTTTGTACTTTATATCGAAAACAGGAACGGGAATTCTGATGCAAAGTCATTTCAAAGGGATACGCTCGG